>NZ_JBMFOO010000002.1:0-114557 GCF_049969575.1 Thermodesulfovibrio sp.
ACCTGGCTCAGATATTGTTGTTAAAATAACATCTCCTGATGTATCTCAGGTGTTTAGAAAAAAGGGGAAAGTTCTTGATTTTGTATGGATGAGTGTGGAAAATCTTCAATTTGACAATGTTCCAAATCTTTATATATTAAGAAGCACTAAAGAGTTAAAAGACATTTTGAACGAACAGGAAGCAGTAAAAAATAAAATAGGTTACTCAGCGCTTAAAAACTTTGCACAAATTACTCCAGTTTCAAATGAAAATGAAAAAGAAGAATTGTGGAATGACTTTATTAAATTCAAAGAAAAGTCAAAATTATATAATGTGAAAGCAGATATTGCAAAAAACGAGGAAAACGGACAGACTCATTATTATACTTTAATTCAGTGGCCCTATCAGGCTCCGCCTGGCATATACACTGTTACTGCTTATGAAATAAAAGATGGAAAAGTTATTGATACTGCTCAAGCCCAGATTAACGTAGAAAAAGTTGGAATATTAAAAATGCTTTCAAATATGGCAAAAAATAACTCACTGTTTTATGGAATTGTTTGTATATTAATTGCAATACTGGCTGGTTTTTCAGTAGGTGTACTGTTTAAGAAAGCTGGAAAAGCTCATTAATTTAAGGAGGCAAATTAATGTATAGCAATATTTTAGTAGCCTTTGATGGTTCAGATTTCAGCAAAGCTGCTCTGTTTGAAGCTGTCAGATGGGTAAAAAAGCATGGGGGTCACATAATAATGGTTCATGCAGTATATTTTGACGAAGAAGAATTTATTATAAGTCCTGAACAGAGGGAACAAAGATTAATACTGGGTAAACAGATCTGTTATCAGATGACACAGGAAGTATCAGAGAAATACAACATACAGGCAGAACTTATAATATGTGAAGGAGATGCTCCTGATGTAATTTTACAAGTAGCAGAAGATAAAAAAGCAGATTTAATAATTATGGGAACTTATGGTAAAAAAGGGCTTAAGAAGCTTATTTTAGGTAGCACTACCTATAAAGTTATTGTGGAATCCCCAGTAGATGTAGTGTTAGTAAAAAAGGCTTCTACATCTGATGAATTA
The DNA here is from genome assembly GCF_049969575.1 of Thermodesulfovibrio sp. NCBI lineage: Bacteria > Pseudomonadati > Nitrospirota > Thermodesulfovibrionia > Thermodesulfovibrionales > Thermodesulfovibrionaceae > Thermodesulfovibrio > Thermodesulfovibrio sp. The sequence goes on from NZ_JBMFOO010000002.1 coordinate 1,069, forward strand.
AGTTACAGATCAATTCTTGTTGCCTTTGACGAATCTGAATACAGTAAAAAGGCTCTTCAAAGAGCGTGTGAACTTGCAAAAATAGAGAATGCTACAATTTCTGTAATTTATGTAATTCCAAAGTATCAGGAAATGATGGAGTTTTTCAGTACCGAATCTATAAAACATGCTTTAATTGAGGAGGCAAAAAAAATTCTTTCAGAAGCTGAGCAAATTGCTTTAAAATTTAATGTTCCTGTAAAAAAGATTGTTCATGAAGGTTCAATATCGGAAAAAATCGTTCAAATAGCTAATTTAATGCTTTGCGATTTAATCATTATGGGAACATATGGATGGAAAGGTGTTGACAAGGCAATCATGGGTAGCAATGTAGAAAGAGTTATTATTAATTCATCTGTACCTGTAATAATTGTAAAATGAAAGGTTACAGAAAATTATTAATTGCAGTAAATGGTTCAAATGATGTTTTAAAATACGAAATAAAACTGGCAAAAGACGAAGGATGCTGGGTAACTATTTTAAAAATAATTCCACCTTATGATGGAGATTTACATTTAACAGGAATTAAAAATGTTGCTGATATAATAAATAGCAATATAAAGATTTTTTTTAATGAAGTAAAAGATATTGCTGAATCTGAAAGAGCTTTAGTAAAAATAAAAGTACAAGAAGGTGATATTGAGGAAAAAATTCTGGAAGCCGCAGTTGAGGAAAATGTTGATTTAATAATTTTACAGGCAGAAAAACCCAATCCAATCAAAAAGTTATTTGGTAAAGACCTGATAACTAAAATTATAAATCAAGCACCATGTCCTGTTCTCGTTGTAAGATAGATTTCCAGCCAATTATTGCATAAAAAATTGATTATATTAAAAATATCGGCAGAATACCAAGTAATATCACACCTGTTGCACAGACAACAACTGCTATCTCAAGGTCTTTTGAATAAATTGGGGCAGGTGATTTCACGGGCTCTTTCATATACATATACATCACAATTCTCAAATAGTAATAAGCTGAAACAACTGTAAAAAGAACGGCAATCACCACAAGCCATGTAAATCCTGCTTTTACTGCCTGAAGAAAAATATTAAATTTTACTATAAATCCCGCTGTTGGAGGCACTCCTGTAAGTGAAAACATAAATATCAACATTGCCAGGGCAAGGGCAGGATGAAATTTGTGAAGTCCTTTATAATTTTCTATATTTTCTTCATTAAAAGCTACTACCATCGCAAAGGCACCAATGTTCATAAATGTATAAATCAGCATGTAAACAACCACTGCATTAAATCCTGCATATGTTCCAACAATTAACCCAATTGTTATATAACCTGCATGGGCAATGCTGGAGTAGGCAAGCATTCTTTTTATGTTTTTCTGAACAAGAGCAAAAAGATTTCCCACTGCCATTGTAGCAATTGAAAGCACAATAAGAAAGTTGCTCCAGTCAATGTAGTAGCCTTTGAAAATTTCAACTAAAACTCTACCAAAGGCACCAAGAATAGCAACTTTCGGTAAAGTTGATATAAAAGCAGTAACAGGAGTTGGAGCCCCTTCATATACATCTGGTGCCCACATATGAAATGGAACAAGTGCTATTTTAAAACAAAGTCCGATCAGGAAAAGTCCAAGACCTGTATAAGCCAGAGCAACATGATTTGAAAGAGCTTTTATCATAACTGAAAAATCTGTTGTATTTGTTGCTCCATAGAGAAAAGCTATTCCAAAAAGCATAATTGCTGAAGAAAGCCCGCCAAGCATGAAATATTTAACCGCAGCTTCATTTGACCTTGAATCATATTTTCTTATCCCAACGAGAATATATATGCTCAGAGACATAAGTTCAAAAGAAACGAAAAAGCTTATCAGTTCTCTTGCAGATACAAGAAGCATCATGCCAATTGCTGAAAAAAGAACAAGGGCTATACTTTCATTAAGCAAAATAAGTTTTTCTTTTAAATAAGAAGCAAGCACAAGCAGAGAAATTATGGCTCCAAAAATTATTATCAGCTTTAAGTATACTGCGAGGAAATCATTTAAAAACATTTCTCCAAATGCTTCTCCTTCAAAGTATGGAACAACCAGAGCAAGAAACAGTAAAAATATTACAGAGCTCCATATTAAAATTTCATTTCTAATTTTTAATAAACCAACAAGTAAAATTAATGAAGCAAAACCTGTAAGAGCAATTTCAGGAATTAAGGCATCAAAATTTAAAGGAATCTGAGGTATATTCATTTTATCGCCCCCGCTTGAATTACATGATTAATAAGTTCTTTAACTGATTGATCCATAAAGCTTAACAAAGCATTTGGATAGAACCCTATCCATAACACTGCTACCAGAAGGGGAAAAAGTGTGATTATTTCTCTTGCATTTAAATCTCCATAGCCCTGGATGTGATGGAGAAACTCTGGATTTGTTTTTTCAAAGAAAACTCTCTGGTAAAGCCAGAGCATATAAGCTGCACCTATTATTAATGCAGTTGCTGCAAAAACACACATTAATTTCCATGCTTTAAATGCTCCAAGAAGGATCAAAAATTCACCAATAAATCCATTTGTTCCTGGAAGTCCAATTGAAGCAAGAGTAAAGGCCATAAAAAATGCTGAATAAGCAGGCATTACTGTGGCAACTCCTCCATAATGAGCTATCTGACGCGTATGGGTTCTTTGATAAACAATTCCTACGCATAAAAACAAAGCTCCTGTAACAATTCCATGATTGAGCATCTGAAGGATTCCACCTTGAATTCCTTGCTGATTGAGAGCAAAAATTCCAAGTGTTACAAATCCCATGTGACTTACAGAACTGTAAGCAATAAGTCGTTTTAAATCTTTTTGGACAAGACATATTAAAGCACCGTATATTATTGCAATAACTGAAAGAATCATCATAAAAGGCTTCATTGCCAGTGTAGCTTCTGGAAACATTGGAAGATTAAATCTTAAAAAACCGTATGCTCCCATTTTAATAAGAATTCCAGCAAGGATCACGCTTCCTGCAGTAGGTGCTTCTGTATGGGCATCCGGTAGCCATGTATGCACTGGCCACATTGGAACTTTTACTGCAAAGGCTGCAAAAAAAGCCCAGAACAGCCAAAGCTGCATCTTATAAGGATACGGTATTTTCATTAATGTAAGAATATCTGAAGTTCCAGTATGGAAATATAAAACAAGAATTCCAACAAGCATAAGTACACTTCCAACAAAGGTATACAAAAAGAACTTTATTGCTGAGTAAATTCTTCTTGGACCACCCCATACTCCAATAATCAAATACATTGGAATAAGCATTGCTTCCCAGAAAATATAAAAAAGGAAAATATCAAGACTCATGAAAACACCAATCATGGCTGCATGAGTAAGAAGTAAAGCAGCATAAAACTCCTTTATTTTTTTATCAATTTCTTTCCAGGAAACTGTTACACAGAGAATTGTAAGAAGACTGCTGAGAAGAATAAATAAAACACTGATTCCATCAACTCCCAGAGAATACTTGATTCCCCATTGAGGAATCCATAAATGCTCCTCTCTGAATTGCATCGCATGAGTGGTTCTGTTAAATGAGATATACAAAGGAATGCTAAAAATAAACTCAGCAATTGAAATCATAAGTGCTGAAAACTTTATAAGTTCTTCTCTTTCTCTTGGAATTATAGTGAGCAGAGCTGCACCAGCAACAGGAAAGAATATAAGAGTTGAAAGTATTGGAAACTCAAAATTTTTAACCGCAATTGCAAAAAATAAACTAACTCCACCAACAATTATAATAAGCACAAGAGAGATTAAAAGATGTTTTCTTAGTTCCATATTACTGTTATTTTTAAGGGCTAATTCTTCATGCATTTTTTAACCTCGTTTATTCCATGTTTAAAATTTTCCAAGATACAGAATTATTAAAACAAAAACAACCACTCCAGCAATCATAAATATTGCGTATTGCTGAAGCTGTCCTGTTTGAATTGGTCTTATCCATGAACCAAGTCTATAGATAAGATTCGGAATTCCATTGACTATGCCTTCAATGATTTTTATATCTGTAAATCTTTCAATGAATTTATCGGAAATCCATAAGGTTGGTTTTACAAACAGGAAGCTGTAAAGTTCATCAACATAATATTTATTCCACAGGATGTTATATACTCCTTTGAAAGACTCTGTCAGCTTTTTTGGAACATCAGGTTTTAAAATATACATGTACCAGGCAATACCAATTCCCAGCAAACCTGCAATAATTGAAATTGCCATTACGATTTTTTCATATGCATGAGGCACTGCAATCCCTGGCTCGCTAACCAGAGGTTCAAGAAAGTGAGGAACTGAAAAGTATCCAACAATGATTGAGCCAATTGCAAGAACTATCAGAGGAATAGTCATTATTGCAGGTGATTCATGAACATGTCTGAATTCCTCATCAGAACCTCTAAATTTGCCATGAAAAGCCACAAAAACAATTCTAAAAGTATAAAAAGCTGTAAGAGCAGCTGTAATTGTCAAAAGGATCCAGACAAATTTTCCGTAAGGTTTTGCAGAGGCAAAGGCATACCAGAGAATTTCATCTTTACTGAAAAAGCCAGAAAGCCCGGGAATCCCAGAAATAGTTAAAGCAGCAATTAAAAAAGTGATATAGGTAATGGGCATTTTCTTTTTTAATCCACCCATTTTATATATATCAAGCTCACCAGCCATTGCATGCATTACACTTCCTGCTCCAAGAAACAACAGAGCTTTAAAGAAAGCATGGGTATAAAGATGAAAGACACCAGCACCATACGCAGCAACTCCACAGGCAGCAAACATGTATCCAATCTGGCTAATTGTTGAGTAGGCAATAATACGCTTCATATCTCTTTGAACAACTCCTATAGTCGCTGAATAAAAGGCTGTTACAGCGCCTATAATTGCTACAACTGTTAGAGCAGTTTCAGAGAGATTGTATAAAGGACTGAGTCTGCTTACCATAAAAACTCCAGCAGTAACCATTGTGGCAGCATGAATGAGGGCACTCACTGGAGTGGGACCTTCCATTGCATCAGGAAGCCATACATACAGTGGAATCTGGGCTGATTTCCCAATGGCACCGCAGAAAAGAAGTAAGGCAATAAGAGTAATTAAATCAATATTCCATCCAAGTAAATTCACTGCATGACCCTGAAGCCCCGGGATTTTTGAAAAAACTTCATTATAATTCAAAGCATAAACATTGATAAACAGAAGAAATATTCCAAGAGCAAAGCCAAAGTCACCTATTCTGTTAACAATAAATGCTTTTTTGCCTGCATCAGCTGCTGATTTTTTCTCATACCAGAAACCAATTAAAAAGTATGAACACAATCCCACTGCTTCCCATCCAAAGTAAAGCATAACAAGATTATTTCCCATAACAAGCATAAGCATTGAAAACACAAAAAGATTTAAATAGGCAAAATATCTTGGATATCCTGGATCACCATGCATGTATCCAACAGAGTAAACATGAATAAGCCAGCCAACAAAACAGACAACAAAAAGCATTACAGCTGTAAGTTGATCTATAAGATATCCAAAGCTGATTTTTAAATCATCTGAAAGTATCCATGTATATAAATTGTATTCAATGGTTTTACCATGCATTACCTCTGAAATTGCAAAAAGTGAAATAATTAAAGACCCAAGTATTGAAAAAGTCCCCACCCAGCTTACCCATTTTGAGTTTACAAATCTGCCAACTATAATATTAAAAAGAAATCCAACAAGAGGAAAAAGAAGAATCAAAACATAGTATTCTTTCATCTTAACCTCTCATTTTATTAATTTCATCAGAATGATTTATTCCTGTATTTCTCACAACAGCAAGAACAATAGCAAGGCCAATAACAGCCTCACATGCAGCAATAGCTATTGAAAATAAAACAAAAATTTGACCTGTAAGATTTGCATTATAATAACTGAATGAGGCAAAAGCAATATTTACGGCATTAAACATAATTTCAAGGCACATAAGCATTACAATCAAGTCTCTCCTTATGATAAAACCTATCAAACCTATACTGAAAACCGTAGCACTCAGAATTAAATACCAGCTAAGAGGCGTCATCTGCCCTCCCTATCAACAGGAGTCTTTTTTGCAATAATAATTCCACCTATAAGAGCAACAAGTAAAACTAAAGAAAGTATTTCAAATGGCAAAAGATAATAAGAAAATAAAAGTTTACCAAGTAAGGTTGTATTAGACTCAATTAAAACATTTTCATAGGATTTTACATGGCTTAAGAAAATATAAAGACTTATAAAAAATATGATAACTGCAGCTAATCCAGCAGTAGAAAATTTTACAAATCTTTTATGTCGTAGCTCTTCCTTGATATTCATTACCATTATAGCAAAAATAAATAAAGCAAGAACTCCTCCTGCATAAACAATAATTTGAATAACCATTAAAAACTCAGCATTTAAGAAAAGAAATACTGCTGCCACATGAAAAAGAAAAATCAATAAATAAAAAGCACTGTGAATGATATTTTTAGAGGCAATTACAGCGATACTTAAAATACAAAGGCTTACAAAAAAATATATGAAAAAAGCATGCTCAACGGCTGGATTCATCCGATTCCTCCTTCTTTATCTCAATAAACCTTTTAATTGGAATAGGTTTTTGTTCTCTCTTAGTCTTGGGCCATCTTGATGGGTCTATTCCTGGAGGTTGCCAGAACTTATTAAAATAAACATCATGGGGCCATTTACTTGCAAATTCATCCCAATTTTTAAGGAGTTGTTCTTTGTTAAAAATGAGGTTTTTTCTCATATAGTCAGAATATTCAAAATCCTCTGTCAGCACCAGAGCACATACTGGACAGGCTTCAACGCAATAGGCACAAAATATACATCTTGAAGCATCAATAACATAGTCTGTTACAATCATTTTATTTTCTGTTTTTTCTCTTTTAATGTAAATACATCTTGATGGACATACTGTGGTGCATCTCATACAACCAATACATTTTCCATCTCCTGTAAATGGGTCTCTCACAAGAGCATGTCTGCCTCTAAATCCAGGATAAATTTTTCTTCTCTGGAAAGGATATTGAATAGTTACAGGTTTACTGAAAAGCATCCTTAATGTGAGAAAAAGTCCCTTAAATATTTCAATCAGAAAAATCTTATTTATAATTTCTCTCAGTTTCATAGGCATCTCACAAATAATACTTGAAAATTGAAGTAATTACAATGTTAAACAAAGCCAAAGGGATCAAAACCTTCCATCCAATCGCCATTAGCTGGTCATATCTGTATCTTGGTAAAGTGCCTCTCAACCATAAAAACAGAAATATGTGAAAATAGACCTTCAAAAGAAACCACACAATGCCTGGAACAAATTCAAGAACTGGTAAAGCTTTTATTAAAACTGGAGGAATTGTCCATCCTCCCCAGAAGCATATTGTGGCAAGGGCAGACATACAAAACATTGCGAGGTATTCAGCAAGATAAAATAGTGAAAATCTTATTCCAGAGTATTCAACAAAATATCCTGCAACAAGTTCTGTTTCTGCTTCTGGTAAGTCAAAGGGAAGTCTGTTGGTTTCTGCAAGCATAGCAACAACAAAAACAAAGTATCCAATAATCTGCGGAAATAAAAACATTCCATACCAGTATTCACCTTGTTTATTAACTATCTCTGTCAGATTAAAGGACTCTGACATTAAAATAACACCAACAAGACTTAAACCAAGAGCGACTTCATAGCTTATCATCTGCGCTGCTGAACGAAGACTACCTAAGAAAGCATACTTTGAGTTTGATGACCATCCTGAAAAAATTATTCCATATGTTCCAATCCCTGCTATACCAATCACATAAAGTAAACCCACATTTATATCTGCAATAACCCAATTTTTATTAACAGGGATCACAGCAAAGGTGCTCAAAGCTGCAGACAGACTTATGAGAGGCGCTATTCTGAAAATTGCTTTATCTACTTTTATCGGAATAATATCCTCTTTGAATATGAGTTTAACAACATCTGCAATTGGCTGAAGTAGTCCATGGGGACCAACAACCATTGGTCCAAGTCTCAATTGAATATGTCCTATCACCTTTCTCTCTGCATATGTAGCATAGGCAACATGAAGCATAAGAATTCCAAAATAAATTAATGTTTTAAGAGTCGCTACCAGGATAATATAAAGTGTTTCCATTATCTATCACACTCTCCTAAAACTATATCTACTGAACCTATGTTTGCTATAACATCTGCCACCAGGGAGCCTTCACATAATTTTGGTAAAACACCTGCATGAACAAAAGAAGGTGCACGAACTCTCATTCTATAAGGCTTTGAAGAGCTATCACAAACAATGTAAAATCCAAGCTCTCCACGGGGAGCCTCTACCGAGGCATAAACTTCTGTAAATTTTTGAATAAACTCCTGAATTTGTTTGTCTTCAGTGTATATTTCAAAAAGAATATCTTTTTTATCAATCTTAAGAGGAGATTCCGGCATCCTTATTCTTAAAGCATTTTCAGCAAGAATAGGACCTTCTGGAAGTTTTTCAATGCACTGTTTTATGATTTTTGCGGATTGTCTGAACTCAAGCATTCTACAACGATACCTGTCATATATATCACCATTTTTACCAATAGGAACTTCAAAGTCCACTTTATCATAAGCATCATAGGGGAAAAATTTACGAACATCATAGTAAACACCTGAACCTCTAAGAGTTGGACCTGTAAGTCCCCAGTTTATAGCTTCTTCTGCAGTAATTACTCCAACTCCTTTTGTTCTTTTTAACCACACTCTGTTACGGTCAATTAATGTTTCATACTCTTCAACTTTTCCTGGAAATTCCTCTGTAAATTTATAAAGTTTATCAAGAAATTCATTGTCCACATCACATCTTACGCCACCAACTCTTGGATAACTTACAGTCAGTCTTGCACCTGTTACCATTTCAAATAATTCAAGGAGTGATTCTCTGTCACGCATGGCATATAAAAATACTGTCATTGCTCCAATGTCAAGAGCATGGGTAGCAATCCAGACAAGGTGGCTGCATATTCTTGCCATCTCAGACATCATTGTTCTTATAAACTTTGCTCTTTCAGGAACATTAATACCAACAAGTTTTTCAACAGCAATACAAAAACCTACATTGTTTACCATACTTGAAAGATAATCCAGCCTGTCAGTAAGTGGAAGAGACTGAACATAAGTTAAATCTTCAGAGAGTTTTTCAACTCCTCTATGTAAATAACCAATATAGGGAGTACATTTTTTGATTACCTCTCCTTCAAGTTCAAGGACAAGCCGTAAAACTCCATGAGTTGCAGGATGCTGCGGTCCCATATTTACTACAAGTTCTTTTACTGTTTTAACTCTGTTCTGCATTTTCCTTCCAAGCCTTTGCAGCTTCTTTTAATTCTTTATAGACTTCCCATTCTTTATCTCCCAGATCACTTCTTATAGGATAGTCTTTTCTTAGAGGAAATCCATTCCAGTCCTCAGGCATAAGAATTCGTCTAAGGTCTGGATGTCCTGTAAATTGTATGCCAAACATATCAAAACATTCTCTTTCAAACCAGTTTGCAGTTGCCCAGAGATCTGTAACAGAATCTATACAACATCCTTGCTCTGGCACCTGTGCCTTTATTCTTATTCTATGTCCGTGTTTAATGGACATCAGATGATAAACTACATCAAAACGAGGCTCTCTGAAACCAAGATAATCAACTGCTGTAATGTCTATGAGATAGTTAAAATCCAATCCTGGAGTATTTTTTAAGTAAGCAAGGATTTCTTTTATTTTTTCTTTTTCTACTGTAATTGAACATTCATCTCCGAAGCATACAAACCATAAAATATTTTCAGGAAATTGCTTTTTAATCTTTTTCACTATTTCGGCAGGATTCATAACTGCACCTTCTCTGAGATTTATCAATTAAACAAACACCTGAAATGCAACCTCTTTTTTTATAAGGTTCATTTTTTATTTTCTCCTGCAATTTCAATAATCCCTCAATTAAAGCTTCAGGTCTTGGTGGACAGCCTGGAATATAAACATCCACTGGTAGAATTTCATCAACACCCTGAACAGTGCTATAGGTATTAAAAATTCCACCACTGCAAGCACAACTTCCCATTGCAATAACATATCTTGGTTCAGCCATCTGATGATATAGATTAACTATTATTGGTGCCATTTTTTTTGTTACTGTTCCCGCAATAATCATTACATCTGCCTGCCTCGGTGTAGCTCTAAAAATTATTCCGAATCTATCAAGATCATAATGTGATGCACCTGTTGCCATCATTTCTATAGCGCAGCAGGCAAGTCCAAATGTAAGAGGCCAGAGAGAAGAACGCCTACCCCAGCTTGCTATTTTATCCAGTGTTGTGATAATTGTATTAGCTGCTGGAATAACTTTAATGCCTTCCTCTACCTCTACAGGCTCTGTAATTGTGTCAACAACCTGAATCATTCTTTGCTCCAGTTAAAAACTTTTTTACCAATAGCGTAAAAATACCCAATTAAAAGAATAAAAATAAAAAGATACATCTCTATCAATGCATAAAAACCGATTTTTTTATAAACTAATGCCCAGGGATAAAGAAAAATAGTTTCCACATCAAAAATAACAAAAACAAGGGCAACAATATAAAATTTAACATTAAATCTTTCCCATGTATCTTCTATGGAAGGAATTCCACATTCATAAGGAGTGAGTTTCAGGGTATAAGCTCTTTTTGGACGAAGTAAACTGCTAATTAAAAGCATGGACAGTCCAATAACAATTGAAATAATTATCACTATCAGAACAGGTAAATATCTTTGCGTTAAAGCCTCCAAGCCCATTTACCATCCTTCAAAAATAGTATCAAACATTATAACAAAAAATGCTTAAAAAAAAAGAAGGGCTCTCTGCAATGTTCTCACAGAGAGCTGATAAGTTTTATTGACTGTCTTGTTTTGAAATAAACATTTCTTCTTCTTTTAAAAGTCTCTCCCAGTTTTTATCAACCATTTCCTGAATCTCAGCAACCATTTTTTCTCTTCCAGGTTCAAAAAGATGTTTAAATCTTCCCTGTGCTTTAAGGAATTCTAAAACTGGCTTTTTCTCTCTTGGTTTAAAAGTAACTCTTGTAACTCCATTTTCAACTTCATAAAGAGGCCAGAAGCAGGTTTCCACTGCAAGTCTACTTAAAAGTATGGCATCATCTGTTCTTGTTCTCCATCCACGATTACATGGAGTAAAAACATTTATAAATTTTGGTCCTTCAATTTCAAGGGCTTTTCTAACCTTTTTCATTAAATCAGCCCAGTGACTTGGACTGGCTTGGGCAACATATGGAATTCCATGAGCAGCCATAATCCTTGTTAAATCCTTTCTCTGCTGAGGCTTTCCCGGTATAACTGAGCCTGCAGGACATGTAGTAGTATCAGCATATGTTGGTGTTGCGCCAGAGCGCTGAATTCCTGTATTCATGTATGCTTCATTATCATAACATACATAAAGCATGTTATGCCATCGTTCCATTGCTCCTGAAAGACTCTGAAATCCTATATCATAGGTTCCACCATCTCCGCAAATAGCAATAAATTTAATGTCTTTGTCAATCTTTCCCTGTTTTTTTAATGCTCTGTACATTGTTTCAACACCACTAAGAGTGGCTGCAGCATTTTCAAAAGCATTATGTATCCATGGCACCTTCCATGCAGTATATGTAGATATGCAGGATGAGACTTCAAGACATCCTGTAGAAGATGCTACAACAACAGGCCAATCACAGGCTGCAAGAAGAATCATTTTAACCACAGTCGGTGCTGCACATCCTGCACAAAGACGATGTCCTGCTGTGAATCTTAATTCATGTTTTGAAAGTTCTTTTAAATTTAATGGTGTAGCCATTTTATTCCCTCACTCCAATGTATTCTTTAAGAATTTTTAGTTTTCCTGTTTTTGTAATTTCAATTAATTCATCAATTACCTGTGCAGCATGCTCTGGCATGTAGTCTCTTCCACCAAGTCCGTATATTCTGTTAATTAAAACAGGTTTTTCTTTAAAATTACACAAACTTGCAGCTATATCAAGGTAAAGGGGACCAAATGAACCTCCAAAGGCATCTGCTCTGTCAAGAACGCAAACTGCTTTCAGATGTTTAAGGGCATTTCCAATCTCTTCATAAGGAAAAGGTCTAAAAAGTCTTGGTTTAAGTAATCCGATTTTAACTCCTTTATCTCTATATTCATCTATCACATCTTTTGTTGTTCCAGCTGCAGAGTTTAAAATTACAATTCCTATCTCAGCATCTTCAAGTCTGTAGGATTCAAAAAGTCCATAGCTTCTTCCTGATATTTTTTCAAATTCTTTTGCAACTTCTAAGACAACCTCTGGTACTTTTTTGTAAACCTCTGCATGAGCTTTTCTTACCTCATGATACAGATCAGTGAGAATCAACGGACCATAGCTTTTTGGATTGTCAACATCTAAAAGTGGATAAAGAGGCTTATATTGTCCAACAAAATTTTTTACAACTTCATCATCAAGATATTCAATTCTTTCTATTGAATGACTTATTATAAAACCATCATAACAGACCATTACAGGAAGCCTTATATCCATATGCTCAGCAATTCTAAATGCCTGAATTGTATTGTCATAGGCTTCCTGAGCATTTTCACTCCAAAGCTGAATCCATCCGCTGTCTCTTGCACCCATTGCATCAGAATGATCACAATGAATGTTTATTGGTGCAGAAAGAGCTCTATTTACAACAGGCATAATAATTGGAAGTCTTAATCCAGAAGCAATAAATAAAATCTCCCACATTAAAGCAAGACCCTGTGAAGATGTAGCTGTTACTACTCTTCCACCTGCTGCAGCAGCACCAACACAGGCACTCAAAGCAGAATGTTCACTTTCAACAAGAATCATCTCAGTCTTTACCTGTCCATTTGATACAAATGCTGCAAATCTCTGCATAAGCTCTGTTTGGGGAGTTATTGGATAGGCTGCACATACATCAGGTTCTACCTGACGAAAGGCATTTGCAACTGCTTCATTTCCTGTTACTGCCACAACCTTCGTCATTATTTTACCTCCTCTTCCATCACAATTGCTTTGTTACCTTTTTTCCCCGGACATTCCCGAGCGCATATACCACAGCCTTTGCAGTAGTCATAGTCAAAATCCATTCTTTTTCCGTCTTTAACTTTAACTGCATTGTCTGGGCAGTAAAGCCAACAAAGTAAACATTGAATACAATTTTCTTCTATCCAGCGGGGTTTAAATGCTCTCCACGACCCTGTTTTAAACTTAAGAGCACTTCCTGGCTCAAGTATTACCATTCCTGGTGGTATGCTTTTCCATCCCATCATCCTTCTTTCACCTCCTCGTAACCTCTCTTTACAGCAAGAAGGTTACCATCGATTATTTTCTGTGAAAATTTTTTCCCAAAACTTTTCTTCACATCTTCAAGAAGTGTTTCTAAATCTACCAAGCCTGTGACTCTGTTTAGAGCGCCAACCATTGGAGAGTTTGGCATTGGCCTTCCAAAACATTCAATGGCAATTTTTGTAGCATCTACTGTGTAAAGCTTTTGAGTTGGTTTAAGGTTAAGTTTTTTTCTCAATTCAGCAGGGTCCTTAGAAGTATTAATTATAAATTTAGCATCATCTTTTGCTCCCTCAGTAATATCAATGCTTTCTATTAATGTGGGATCAACAATTACAACCACATCTGGATGTGTAACAGGACAATGCATTCTTAACTCTTTTGAGCTTATTCTATTGTATGCCCGTAAAGGAGCTCCTGCTCTTTCCGGCCCATACTCTGGAAATGCCTGAACATATCTACCTCCACTAAGACATGCATCTGCAAAAACTTTTGCTGCAGTAACAGTCCCCTGCCCTCCTCTTCCATGCCATCTTATCTCCATCTTTTCCATAAAACACCTCTCAAAAAAGAGTTTTTAAATATTATAACAAAAAATCACTTTTTACTGTATTTTATTATTTGATTTTGTGAGATATTTATAGGAAAGATAAATTATCATTAAAATAACAGCAATGACAACTAAAAAGCCAATAATGTATTCTATATACAACATACCTTTTTGCACACTTTCTAAAAATTTTCCTCCAAGATATCCTGCAGTAACCATAATTGAAAGTACAACTGCAGAACCGACAGAATCAATGATAAGAAATTTTGCCATAGAAACCTTTGTAATTCCTGAAAGTAAAAAAACCTGAGCTCTGAAACCAACAAGAAGTCTACCAAGCAACATTATAAGAGTGCTATGTCGTCGAAACTTTTTTTCAATTAAAAAAAATTTGGAAGGTGACAGAATTTTTTCAAATCTCCTATTTGTTACTATCTTTCTTCCAAACTTTCTTCCAGCTAAGTAAAGCATAAAATCAGAAAAAATAAGACCTGTGTAAGAAATCAAGACTGCAGGAACAGGTTTGATGATTCCCATTGAAATCATTACCCCACAGGCAATTAGAATTAAATCTTCAGGAAAGAAAGGAACTCCTAATCCGCCGAGAATTAAGAGAAAAAATAAACCTGGATAAGAAAATTGCTCTATAATTGAATAGGAATCCATCATGTTATAAAGAGCGGAGAGGCAGGGATTTGAACCCTGGGTGGAGCTTTTGGCCCCACAACCGCTTAGCAGGCGGCTGCCTTCGACCTGACTCGGCCACCTCTCCAACTCTTTAATAATAACACTGTTTATCTCAATCTTGCAAGATAGCCATTCTTAAGCTGATCTAAGAGCCTGTTTAATCTTTCAAAGTTTCTCTTGGCTTCATCAAGAAGTTTCTTTACTTTTTCATGGTCTCCTGCATTATGGGCTAAAACTATGTCTTTAGCAAGACTGTGACAGGCTCTGTGAACATCCTCAAGCTCCATAAAACCTGGCAGGTCCCTAAATCTCTGGGCTTCTTCACTATAATACCACTTACCCACTGCACAGGAGCGATAATCTGCAAGACGGTCTGGATCAAGTCTGTCAATACCTTTTATATGAGCATGAACTCTTATCATGAGGCGTTCATGATCTCCTTTAAATATGTCGAAAAGCATCTCCTGTGTTGTCTTTGTTTTTACTCGAGATGCTGTATGTCTTAAATCAGATGAGACATGCAAAATTTCATAGGAATCCTTAACTATTGTCTCTGCGAGTCGCTCTATTTGTGAGGCTATCTTTGCAGACTCTTCAATATTTCTGGTTACTTCCTCACTTGCTGCAGACTGCTCCTCCACTGCAGTAGCAATCTGAGTTATCTGATCTTTAAGCTTTGTAACAGCAGATACAATCTCTCCCAGAGCATTTCCTATGCTTTTAACTGATTCTGTGACTTCAGTAACCTCTGTAAGCTCTTTTTTCATTGATTGAGCAGTATCTGAAGTTTCTCTTTGAATCATATTGATTTTCTGAGCAATTTCATCAGTAGCTCTTATTGTTCTTTCTGCAAGCTTACGAACTTCGTCAGCAACAACGGCAAATCCGCGACCCTGTTCACCTGCCCTGGCTGCCTCTATTGCTGCATTGAGGGCAAGAAGATTTGTCTGATCAGCAATATCTTTGATAACTGTTACAATTTCTCCTATTTCAGAGGCAGAACTGTTAAGTTTTTCCACCATAGCGCCAAGTTCGTTCGTTGTCTGATAAACAACCTCTACCTTTTTCACAGCATCATGAGCTATACTCTGTCCTTTTTTGGCAATTTCCATTGTTTCCGTTGCTGTTTCAGAAGCTTTTGATGCATTGTTTGCTATATCAGTTATTGTCTGCGTCATCTCTTCAGCTGCTGTTGCAATTTGGCTTGCCTGCTGGGACTGCTTTTTTGCACCCTCTATGGTCTCATCAATTACTCTGTTACATCGGTCTACATTTTCAGCAAGCTTTTGTGAGTACTCAAAAGATTTGTCAGTAAGATTTATAAAGGTTTGTAAAACCTTGTCAATACTTGTTGCGAGCCTTCCTACAATATCAACCCTGTCTTTAAAACCAACATCCACAGTTAAATCTCCATCAGCTATTTTTTGTAATGTTTGAGCAAGAAGATTAACAGGTCTGTGAGTAACTAAGTAAGTTACATAAACTATTGCTGAAGCTGAAATAATACCCAAAAAACCAAGCACAGCAAAAATAATTTGAAGAGTTCTTACTTCATTCATTATTTCCTTAGGAACTTCTTTAGCACCAAAATGAATTGCCGTATCATAGGCAATTCTGTAAGCACCATAGCCAGTCACAATAACCGTTGCAATAACTCCAAAAGCAATAGCAAAACCCAGAGGAATAACCATTTTCCAGCGTAATTTTACCTTTCTGTCAAGCTCACTTAAAAATTTTTTCATCCCCCCACCCCCAAATTATACTTTAAATCTAAAAGTTATTATGTCTCCATCTTTTACTTCATATTCCTTTCCTTCAAGTCTTAAGAGTCCTTTTTGTCTGGCTAAATTTAAATCTCCGTTAACACAGACAAAATCATTGTAAGATATTACCTCTGCCCGAATAAATCCTCTTTGAATATCAGAATGAATTTTCCCTGCTGCATCAACAGCCTTAGTTCCTTTTTTAATACTCCAGGCTCTTACTTCCTGCGGACCTGCTGTAAAAAAAGATATGTAATCAAGAATTTCATAGGCTTTTCTCACTATTTTTTTACTTACAGGCTCATCTATTCCCATAGCATCAAGAAAATTTGAGATTTCATCCTGAGGTAGTTGAATGATTTCACTTTCCAGAGAACCACATATTGTTAAAAAATCTGCATCTTTAAATCTTCTTTCATTAAAAGACTTCTCATCTGCGTTTATAACAGCGAAAGCAGGCTTTAAAGTTAAAAAATTTAAATGTCTTATCTGTTTAAGCTCTTCATCTGTAATTTTTATTGTTCTTAAAGACTGTCCATTCTCCAGGTGATTTTTTAAAATCTCCAGAATCTCCATTTCAGCCTCGTTTATCTTCTGTCCTTTCTTTTTATTTTCGACCATTCTTTCAATTCTTTTAATTACAAGATCTAAATCAAGCATAATCAATTCATATTCAAGTTCGGTTAAATCCCTTAAAGGATCAATTTTATCAAATTGATAGGGTACTGAAAGATTGTCAAACCCACGCAAAATATATATTAATGCATCAGCATCCATTAGCTGTTTTATAACTTTTGAATTATGCGTTGGATTGTCCTTTATTAATCCTGCTACATCAATGCATTCGACCTGAGCAAAGGTTGTCTTCTTAGGATTTACAATTTCGCTTACTTTCCTTAATCTCGGATCATCAACATGGAGAACTCCTCTGTGAAAAATATCAGCAGGTGTTGGATATGAAGAAGTTTCAATCTTTTGTGTGGTAAGTGCATTAAAAATCGTGGTCTTACCTGAATTAAAAAAACCTGTTAAAGCAATCTTCATATTCTTCCTTCCATAAAGTTTTTGATAACTACCATGGCTTGATAAAGTCTCTGAAGCTTCATATTTCTTTTTCTTATTTGCAGAGGCTCATTAAAAGGGAAAGGCTCTGCTCTTATCTGCCGCTCTTTTTTAATTATCACATCATGAAGCTCCTTTAAATCTTTTTCTGAAAATTTTTTCAAAAACAGAGGATTTACTGTGATAAATCCTTCTGCAATATCAGAAGCAATAGCTGAAAGTGATTTACTTCTGCCCTCCATTGTTTTTACCTTTTTTATTCAGTAGTATTGAAACCCAAATTCCAAGTTCATAAAGTATAATCATGGGAACTGCCATAAGTGTCTGATTGAAAGCATCAGGAGTTGGTGTTATTATCGCCGCAACCACAAAAGCAAGAACTATTGCAAGACGTCGGTATTTTTTCAGTGTTTGAGGAGTTATCAATCCCATTCTTGTTGTAATTACAATCAAAATTGGTAATTCAAAAACCAATCCAAAGGCAAGAAGAAACTTCAACAAAAAATCTACATAAAGTCCCACAGAAAGCATGGGCATTAAAAAATCTCCAACTTTGTAATTAAGTAAAAATCCCATTGCAAAGGGAAGAACAATCAGATAACAGAAAGCAACACCAGTTAAAAAAAGACCTGTTGCACTTAAAACAAAGGGCATGACATATTTTTTTTCATGGGAATAAAGCCCTGGAGAGACAAATCTCCAGAGTTGATAGAAAATTATTGGAATCGTGAGAACAAATCCTGATACAAGAGCAATCTTCATATTCATCCAAAAAGCTTCAGCAGGACCTAAAAATACAAGCTTTGTATTATGAAGCTTTTGATCAGGAACAAAAACCAATCCTTCTTTTAATGAAATTTGGGGAGTAAACTGAAGAGGGAAAAGCAAAAGCTTAAAAATATACTCAGAATAGCTAAATGTAAATATAAAAGCTATAACCAAAGCTACAAGGCATATAATAATTCTCTTTCTGAGCTCTGAAAGATGTTCTATTAAAGACATCTTTTGCTCTTCCATTCATTATTACTCCTTTTTTTCAATCTCTTTTCTGGCAATGTTTTCAATGTGTTTGTCTATTCTTAAATCAGAAATAGAAGGCAAATCTTTAAAAACTTCTTCTTTTAACTGAAGTGGGTCTTTTATGTCCTTTTTGGCTTCTTCAACAGTCTCTTTAACTTCCTGAAGCTCTTTTTCCATCTCGGATTTTGCACCCTGAAAAGCCTTTCTTATTTCATTAATTGTTTTACCAAGAGTATATCCAAGCTCAGGGAGTCTTTTTGGACCAAATACAAGCAAAGCAACGATAAATATTACAATGAGTTCCTGAAATCCTAAATCAAACATAAAATTATTATAACACTATTCAACATATTCTACAATTCTTTTTATTTTATTTTTTTCTCCAGGTAGCACAACACTTATGCCAAACATAAATCTAATATCAGGAGTTCTGTTTTTTATATCAAAACCTGTGCTCACAGTTGTGTAGGAAAAATCTGTTACTTTTACTCTGTAGCCAAGCCTCCATTCTATAAAGTCTATTTTATTTTTATCAATGGCTTTTCTTCCTATAATTTCAAAAAGAATGCTTGAGTTATAACTTACCTTAAGCTCTGAACCAAAATTCATGTTCCATGTCTCTTTTAATCCCTGTTTTTCTGGACGAAAATAAATTATATTTCCATGAGCCTTCACAGGTCCTACCTTCTTTGTAACAATAAAGCCTCCACCAATT
This sequence comes from Thermodesulfovibrio sp., assembly GCF_049969575.1. NCBI lineage: Bacteria > Pseudomonadati > Nitrospirota > Thermodesulfovibrionia > Thermodesulfovibrionales > Thermodesulfovibrionaceae > Thermodesulfovibrio > Thermodesulfovibrio sp. Next base: position 20,243 of record NZ_JBMFOO010000002.1, read on the forward strand.
CCACCTTCTGTTGAAAACTCCTCATTTCCAAAATCACCTGAAACATAAAGCATATATGCAAAAGCTGGCAAATATGTTGTCTCATCAATTATTCTATGTTTAAAACCAAGATTAATATCCTCTGGACCATTGCCATTCAAAGAATTATGGTATGAAAGGTTATAGGGAAGATTAGCAATAATTTCAACATTATTGGTTAATCCATAGGATATGTTTAAATTTATTCTTTTTATATCAGGATCATTTGTAAGTTCAAAACCTAAATCAATGGCTACCTGATTCTGTTTTGGGGAGTCTGCAGAAAAAGTAGAGATTACTGAAAAGGGAGCAGTGGGTGAAAATCCTTTTCTGTCAAAGGCATAGGCACAGGGAGTTAACAGCAAAATAAAAATTGACAAAATGACCAATCGTTTCATTTAAAGAAAGAATATCAAAAAAAGCAAAATCTGTCAAATTAATTATTAATTCTGTTAAAATTTTTTATGGATATTCATCAACTAAGAATTTTTATTTCCGTATTCAAAAATAAAAGTTTTTCAAAAGCTGCCAGAGAACTTTTCCTCACACAGCCAACAATAAGTGAACATATAAAAACCCTTGAGGAAGAATTAAATTGCGTGTTGTTCGACAGATTCGGCAAACTCATTATCCCAACAAAAGAAGCAGAAATACTTTATGAACATGCATGTGCAGTGGTGGAAAAGTTAGAAAATTTAAAAGAGGTTTTGCAAAAAATAAAATCCGCACCCTCAGGCAATCTCCATATTGCAGCAAGCAGTATTCCTGGAACTTATATTTTACCCAGGTTAATATCATCTTTTAGAAAAATTTATCCTGAAATTTCAATTCAAATTGATATTTCAGATTCAAAAACTGTTATAGAAAGCTTACTTTCAGGAAAGGTTACATTAGGAATTGTAGGAACAAAACTCCATAAATCAAAAATTGATTATCTTCCCTTCATGAATGACGAACTTGTAATTGTCAGTCGTCAGTTTATTGAAGAATCCTTTATTGAGCCCCATGAGATTCTGAAATATCCATTTATAATGAGAGAAGAAGGCTCTGGAACAAGAAAAGAAATGGAAAGATGGCTTAATGAAATGGGAATTGATATTGAAAAGCTCAATGTAGCATGTACTCTGAGTAGTACAGATGCTGTAAAAGAGGCAATTAAAAATGGCATAGGCATCTCAATCCTTTCAATCCATTCAATTAAGGATGAAACAGAATATGGAACACTTAAAATTGTAAGAATAAAGAATTATACAATGAGTAGAACATTTTACATAGCTACCCATGCAAAAAGAACTCTATCTTACATATACAGGCTTTTTTACGAATTTTTGCAGGAAAAAGCCTTCAGTTTATAATACTGTCAAGTCCTTCAGGTGAAAAACCTATTATGCGTTTTCCATTAAAGGAAATAAAAGAAGGCGTACCATTTATATTAATTTTATTCATAAGAGCAATTGACTCTTCTATCTTTTTAACTCCCTGAGAGCATTGCTGTCCTGTCCATTTTGAATTAAGATAATCATTGAACTGCATTCCTGAACAGACTGCTCGGACAGCCTTGTCTTTTGCCTGAGGATGAAGTCTTTCAAGAGGGAAAAATATAACTTTCACTTCCACTTTTCTTGAATCTGCCCATTGCTTAATTGAGTTTTTTGCTCTTTCACAAAAGGGGCAATCTGGATCAGTAATCATGTAAACATATTTATTCGCACCTTCTGGTTTGTAGGAAAAAGCGACAATTTTTTCAATTTCTGACTGAAAATTTTTAAAACTCTTTTCCTGAATTCTTTCTAAGGTTGCTTTACTTAAAAATACACCATCTTTGTAAATATCTCCAAATATAAAAGTTTTACCATCAGGATATGCATAAAAAATATTTAATCCACCACCTCTTTGAATTACAATCTGGCAGAGATTTGTTCCTTTAATCTCATTTTTTTCAATAATTCTGTCAAAATCAATCTTTAATGCGTCCTTTAAATTTTTTTCTTTAATGTTTGAACAAGGATTAGTGGATAGATTACAAGATGAAAGTGTAAAAATTAAAAACAAAAACATTAAAAAAAATCCTGCTTTTCTCATCTCATCTCCTTTGTTATTTTAATTAGTTTAAAAACAAATGTTTCAAAAAAATCAAGACAGATTTGTTAAAATTGATAGATGGACATCATCAAAAAAGTCAAACAGACAATTGAAAAATATAACATGCTTTCAATAGGAGATCATGTTCTTGTTGGTCTTTCAGGAGGTCCTGATTCTGTTTGCCTTCTTTATATTTTAAACATGCTTAAACCTGAATACAGACTAAAAATCTCAGCAGCCTACATAGATCATGGATTAAGGCCTGAGGATGTTCCAGAAGAAATTGAATTTTGTAAGCATTTGTGCGAATCCCTCAATATCCCCTTTTATACTCAATCAATAGATGTCAAAAACTTTGCAAAAAATGAAAAAATGAATATCCAGGAAGCAGCAAGAATCTTGAGATATGCAGCATTAGAACAAATAAGCCTCAACATTAAGGCACACAAAATTGCAGTAGCACACAATGCTGATGATCAGGCTGAAACTGTTATAATGAGACTTCTCAGAGGAGCAGGGCCTGCTGGACTGAGCGGAATTCCACCTGTAAGAAAAAAAATAATAAGGCCTCTTATAGAAATTGAAAGAAGTGAGATTGAAAAATTTCTCTCTGAAAGAAACATTTCCTATATTACTGATGCTTCAAATGAAAGCTTAAAATACTTAAGAAATAAAATAAGAAAAACTTTAATGCCTGTCATAAAATCAATCTCTCCGCAGGCGACAAAAATCATTTCAAGAACAGCTGATATTTTAAGAGAAGAAAACGATTACATAAATATAGCAGTAACAAAGGCTTTAATGCGGCTTATGAGCAGAAAAACAGATAAAACAGTTGAACTTTTCTGTAATCCCATGGAAGTGCTTAATATAGTTATATTAAGAAGAGCTTTAAGAGTTGCCATTGATAGCGTGAGAGATTTAAAAGGATTGAGTTTTGATCACATAGAAGAAATAATAAAACTTATAAAAACTGGCAAACCAGGAGACAGAATTTATCTTCCAAAAGGAATTAGAGCTATAAAGGGATATTCAACTTTAACAATCACTGCAGAGGCTCCAAAAAAACTGTCTACCTATGAAATAGCTGAACCCGAGGATGTGTATCTTAAAGAAACCAATGTTGTTGTTAGTTTAAAAGAAATAAAAAAAGAGGAAGTTAAAGATTTTGGCGATGGAAAACATACAATTTATGCTGATATGGACAAAGTTAAATTTCCATTAATTGTCCGAGCAAGAAAAGCAGGAGATTACTTCTATCCTTTTGGTTTTGGTAAAAGGAAAAAACTTCAGGATTTCTTTGTTGATGAAAAGATTCCAAGAGATGAAAGAGATGCTGTTCCAATAATTGAAAGCAATGGAGCAATTGTTTGCATTGCAGGCTACAGACTTGACGACAGATTTAAAATTGATGATAATACAAAAAGATGCTTACAGATAAAAATCTTACCAAAGTTGTAACTAAAATTTTCATCATTATAGTTGCTGTTATTTCATTTTCAACTGATTGTGTTCATTGTGAAGAAAATTTCTCAACATCAATAAAAAATAAATTTGATACAATCTATCAAAAATTTTCAAATTCTCTTATTCCTCTTCAGGAAGCAGTGGCTGTTGCAATAGATAAGAACTATGCCATACTTCCTGCTACAATTGTTGAAAAAGTAAAAAATCCTGTAGTGGCTGTAGATTCAAAATTAAATATAGCAGTAATAAAACTCGATAGAGATTTCAATCCAGTAAATTTTGCTCTGCCTTCAACAAAAGATGAAATATTTTTTCTCGTAACGGTTTTTGAAGAACCGTCTTTACTAATTGTAAAAGGAATCGTAAAAGACAATAAAATTCAGATTCAGGGCAAACAAATTCCAGGCTCTCTTGTTGTTTCTCTTGATTTAGTGCCTCTTGGAGTTGTAACTGAAAGTGGCAATGTTTCAGAAGTTTTGTTAATTAAACCAGTTTATTCAGAGATCAACAAATTAATAAAAAGAACACCTGGCTGGTTAGGGCTTCAAGGACAGACAGTTACTGCTGAGCTTGGGAAAATACTGCTTACTTCTCAGGGAGTTGTAATTACAAATATTTATGAAGGCGGTCCCTCTGACAGAGCAGGATTAAAAAGAGGAGATGTAATTGTTGAAGCAGATAATTTCAAAATCAAAGAATTAAAGGATTTGCAAAATATTATGTCAACAAAATTTGCCGGAGATATTATAAATTTAAAAATTTTAAGAGATGGAATTCAAAAATTTTTTTCCATAATTCTTGAAGAACCTCCAGAGGCATTGCTTCAAACAAAATCATCTTATACATCCCGGATAAAAGGTGTTGAAATTACAGAAATTCCTGAAAAAATAAAGGCAAATTTAAAAAAATCTATAAAGGGTGTATATGTTAAAAAATTGAGTGAAGACAGCCCTGCCTTAGGAATACTGAAAGAGGAAGATATAATTATGGAAATAAATAAAAAACCTGTAAATAATATTGAAGATTTCAATGAGATTATTTCAAAGTTAGCTGGATCTGACCTTCTTATTCTTGTTTACAGACAGGACAGTTTTCAATATGTAATAATACCTGCGCAAAAATCTCATTAGAAAGAAGCATTCCCTTGAGTGTAAGTTTCACTCTGTTGCCTGAAATGGTAAGCAGTTTTTCCTTTTCAAAATCCTTCAAAAACTCAAGCAAACATTTTTTTTTGATAGTAATGCCTTTTGTCATTCTCAGCCCGAGAAAAATCTTTTCTTTTAATTCTTCCACCTTATCAACAGAATAATCAAATACCCATCCTGCTTTACCATCAATAAAAAAACTGGCATAAATAAATAAATCCGGAGGATTGTGAAACCTTTTTTTATCAAAAAATGAATGAGCTGAAGGACCAAGCCCAAGATATGGTTTTCTTAACCAGTATGAAATATTGTGTTTGCATTCAAATCCTCTTCGGGCAAAGTTTGATATTTCATATTTTTTAAAGCCATTTTCTTTGAGAAAATCTGAAGCAAATTCATACATAAACGCAACATCATCCTGTAAAGGAAGTGAAAATTTTCCAGCATTAAGCTCTTTTCCAAGTAAAGTATTTTCTTCTATCGATAGTTCATATACTGAAATGTGTTTAACAGGAAGACTCACTGCTTGCTTAAGAGTTTCCTGCCAACTTTTTAGTGTCTGTCCAGGAATACCATAGATTAAATCAATTGAAATGTTTTCAAAGCCTTCCTTGTAAACAACTTCCACTGTTCGAGCTGCTTCATCTGAATTATGAATCCTTCCTAAAAATAAAAGCTCTTTATCATTAAATGACTGAACTCCTATGCTTAATCTATTAACTCCACAGGCTTTCATTAAACCAAGTTTTTCCTTATCAATTGTTTTAGGATTTATCTCCACTGAAAACTCCACATCTCGGGCTGTTTTAAAATTTTTTGTCAAATCTGAAAGAAGACTGTTTAAGCTATCAATGCTCAAACAGGAAGGTGTTCCTCCGCCTATGTATATTGTTTTAAGAAAATGGGGAAAATCTTTTGTAATTTCCATTTCTTTCAAAATTGCCTTAATATAGAGCTTTTCTAAATCTTCATTATGGCGCAATGAATAGAAACTGCAGTATTTACATTTTTTAATGCAAAAAGGAACATGCACATAAAGAGATGAAAAAAATGCAGCCATAGTTTATAATAACTTAGATGAAACTCATTGAAAAAATCCTAATGCCTCATCTTGACTGGATTCAAATTGAAGTTTCAGGACTTTGTAATGCTTCATGTTTTTACTGTCCCCATACAACACACAGAAAATCATGGAAAGGCAGAAATTTAACTATAGATGAATTTTTAAAAATTGTGCCTTATCTTAAAAAAGTCAAACTTCTTTATCTTCAAGGATGGGGTGAACCTTTTTGTAATCCCAATTTCTTTAAATTTGTAGAGATTGCAAAAAAATCAGGATGCATGATTGGAACAACAACAAACGGAATGTTAATTGAAAACTCCCACATAGACAAAATAATTGAGCTTGAGATGGATATAATAGCCTTTTCTCTCACAGGGATAGAAAAAAACGACATATTACGTGCAGGAACAAAAATTGACAAAGTCTTTAAAGTAATTGAACAATTAAATGAAAGAAAAAGAAAAAATAGAATCTCAAAGCCAAAAATTCACATTGCCTACATGCTTCTAAGGTCAAATCTTGATGAATTGGAACAAATTCCTGAGATTTTCAGTAAAATAGGAATTGATCATGTTGTAGTTAGCCTTCTTGATTTCATTCCTGATTCTTCTCTTAAAAATGAATCCCTTATTCCTGAAACAGAGGAAGAATTCAATACTTTAAAAAACAAAGCAGTCAATGTTATAAAAGAAGGTAAAAAACTTAATTTATCAATATCTTTTAATATTCCACATCCATTTAAAAAGGGAGAAAGCTGTTCTGAAAACCCATTGAAAGCAATTTTTATAAACTCTCTTGGATATGTTTCTGCCTGTGTTTTCACAGGAATTCCTGCAGAAGGATTTAATAATCTTTATTTTGGTAATATAACTGAAAAAACTCTACCATCTATTTTGAAAAACTCAAAGGATTTCAGGAAAAAATTTATTTCGAATAATTCCACTTTGCCATGCAATAATTGTCCAAAACACAGGATATTAGAATTATAAATTGAGGGGAGGACTTAATAACCTCCCCTCAGTCAAAATTATTTCTTCACTTCTTCTTTAGTTTTCTGAGTGAGATATCTTATGAAGGATGAAGTTGTTGAACCACTTCTTCCAACAAGTGTTCTTAACACAGAGCCCCAGAATGCGACAGACTCGGATATACGAGGATTTTCAGCAAGCTTGTAAACCTTTGGTGAATCCTTAAGTGCATACACAACTCCTAATCCTCCAAGATCTGTCTCTCCATAGAGTTTGAATCCCTTTGACTTTGCTTCTTTAATCAATGCATCTCTGTCTCCAAATTTTATTGCTCCTGTTGGGCAGGTTCTTGCACATGCAGGTGTAAGTCCAGCACGAACTCTATCAATACACATGTGACACTTTGCAATTTTGCCTTTTCCACCTTGATCATATCTTGGAATATCAAAAGGACAGGCTGAACGACAGGCATGACAGGCTATGCATTTGTTTTTGTCATAGTAAACAATGCCTGTTTCTTTGTCTTTCTGAAGTGCACCCACAGGACATATCTGAACACAGGCAGGCTCACCACAATGCATACACCGCTGGCTTACAAAGAGCCAGCGAACTGTCTTTGAATCAGTATGCTCAATAAAACGAATTCTATTGAAATTATTTTCATCAAGATCAGGTGGGTTTTCATGGGTTCCTCTATTTTTTGTCTTTGTTGCAGGAAGTTGATTCCAGTCCTTACATGCAATCTGACAGGCTCTACATCCTATGCATATATCAGGTGTTATTAATAATGCTTTGCGTGCCATGTTCAACCTCCTATGCCTTTTCTATGTTTACCATGAATGCCTTTGTCTCAGGTATCATGGTATTTGCATCACCTACTGTTGGAGTAAGAAGATTTGCACTATCACCACCAGAACCATCTTTTGGAAATCTCCATCCATAATGCCATGGAATTCCTACAATATGAATAGTCTGACCCATCACCTTAAATGGTTGAAGTCTTGGAGTAACAATCGCGATTGCCCAGATTTTTCCTCTTGGAGATGAAACTATTACTTTGTCTCCACTTTTTATTCCTTTTTCTTTAGCAAGCACAGGATCTATTTCTGCAAATATCTGGGGTTCAAGTTCCATTAACCAGTCTTGATGTCTTGTCATTGCTCCAGTCTGCCAATGCTCTGTTACTCTATAGGTTGTTCCGACATAGGGATATCTTGAATCACAATAAACAAAAACATCAGCTTTTGTTCCAAATATTTTTATCGTAGGATTGATTCTTGTCTTTTTATAAAGAGGATTCTCCATAAATGGACACTCTAAAGGCTCATAATGTGTCGGGAATGGTCCATCTGCAAGTCCTGCCCCAAATATTGTTCCAACTCCTGATGGCTTCATTATGAATGGAAGTTTTCCTCCTTCCATTGCAAGTGGTGGTGCCGGTCCATCAGGAACATCGCCTATCCATTTCTTGTTAACAGGATCCCATTTTATAACTGCTCTCTTTGGATCCCATGGATTACCCTGTGGATCAACACTTGCACGATTGTAAAGTATTCTTCTGTTTACAGGCCAGCACCATGCCCAATTTGGATAAAGCCCCAGTCCTGTTGGATCTTCTTTCCCTCTTCTTGCCATCATGTTGCCAGCATCTGTGTAACTACCCGAGTATAGCCAGTTACCACAAGCAGTCCTACCATCAGCAAGCAAATATACAAATGACGGAACTTGCTGACCTTTTTTATATGATTTTTTGTCTATTGGATGCTCTGGCACATCTTCTGTAAAGTATCCATTTATTGCCTTTGCAACTTTATGAATATCAATATGTTTTACTTTGCCGCTTTTGTCTTTTTCTCCATAATCCCATGTAAGATAAATTATTGGATCAGGGAAGGCTCCTTTTTCTTTTTCGTAAAGTTTCTTTACTCTCCAGTAAAGTTCATTTATTATCTCCTCATCTGGTTTGCATTTACCAATTGGTTTTACTGCTTGATACAGCCACTGAGCAAGTCTACTTGAATTGGTTCTGCTTCCTTCTTTTTCAAGGGATGATGCTGCAGGTAGTAAAAATACTTCTGTTTTAATTTTCTTTGGATCCATTCCAGGACCGCGCCAGAATGATGAAGTCTCAGTATCCCATAGATTTACACATACAAGCCATTCAAGCTTTCCAAGAGCCTCTCTTACTTTTCCTGCATTTGCAGATCCGCATGCAGGATTCTGCCCCCATGCAAAGAATCCTTTAATGTTTCCCTTATACATTTCGTCAAATAGCACTAACCATGAGCAGTTTTGATTATCATCTCTCTTTGGCAGGTAGCTATAACAAAAATCATTGTCTTTAGTTGCTCTTTCTCCATAAAGCTCTTTAAGATAGCTGATAATATATTTTGGTCTGTTTGACCACCAATTAACACTCTTTGGCTCCTTTGTCTTTGGTGTGTATTTTTCAATGTATGTCTTTAAATCAACATCAGAGGCAACAGGTGTAGGATTATAACCAGGCAGTATATGGAAAAGAAGAGCATGGTCAGTAGAACCTTGAACATTGGGTTCACCTCTTTGTGCATTAATTCCTCCGCCAGCTACTCCTATATTTCCAAGAAGTAGCTGAACAATTGAAAAAGCTCTAATGTTTTGAGTGCCAATTGTATGTTGAGTCCATCCCATTGCATAAGAGGAAACACATGTTTTATCAGGCTTTCCTGTTGAACCAATAATTTTATAAGCTTCTTCAATTTTATCCTTTGGTGCTCCCGTAATATTTGATACTGTATCTATAGTGTATCTTGAGTATTGTTTTTTAAGTAGTTGAAATACACAATGAGGATCCTGAAGTGTTGGGTCTTTCTTTGGAATTCCATTTTCATCAAGCTGATATTTCCATGTTGATTTATCATAGGCTCTCTTTTTCTCATCATATCCTGAAAATACTCCATCAAGGTCTTCAGCAGTCTTAAAGTTAGGATCAACAAGGAATGATGCATCAGTGTAGTTTATTACATAATCCTTGAAGTAAAGATTGTTATCAATTATGTATTTTATTAATCCACCAATAAATACTATGTCTGTTCCTGGACGAATTGGAACATAAAGGTCTGCCTTTGAGGCTGTTCTCGTAAAACGAGGATCAACAACAATAAGCTTAGCTCCTCTTTGTTCCTTTGCCTTCATTATCCACTTCATTGACATTGGATGGCATTCAGCAGTGTTACCACCCATGTTAAGTATTACATCTGCATTTCTGAAATCAATCCAATGATTTGTCATTGCCCCTCTACCAAACGACTCTGCCAGAGCCGCTACAGTAGGGGAGTGTCATATACGCGCTTGATGTTCGATATAGACAAGCCCCCATGAACGCATTAATTTTTGAAGAAGATAGCATTCTTCATTTTCTAAGGCTGCTGAGCCAACATGAGCAATTGCATCAACTCTGTTTACTACCTGGCCCTTTGAATTTTTTGTAATGAAATACTTATCTCTTGTTTTTTTCACAAGCCGTGCTATTCTGTTTAAAGCCTCTTCCCAACTGATTTTTTTCCACTCTGTTGCTCCAGGTGCACGATACATTGGCTCGGTTATTCTATTAGGATTATTCACAAGTTGATAAAGTGCTGCACCTTTTGGACAAAGAGAACCTTCATTTTGAGGATTATCAGGATCACCTGCTATGCTCTGAACCTTACCTTCTTTTACATAAGCAATTACTCCGCAGCCAAAACCACAGTAAGGACAAATGTGGGTTATCTCCTTTGCGCCCTTTGTTCTTAGCTCTGCTGCATAGGCTTTTGCAGGCTCAAGATTAAGCCCCAGTGAGCTAAGAAGCAGGGCACCTGTGGAGATTTTCAGAAAACTTCGTCTGGTAAGTTCCATATAACCTCCTCCTTAATTTTTTTAATAATAAAGAGAGAAGCCTTGAGTTTTCATACCTCAAGTGCTTCTCCTGTCCACCGATTAAACTTATCAGGGGGCTGTATGGAAAAGTTAATCGGTTCATCTAATTACTCTATTAACAATCTATATGCCAAATAAAATTTCTAAATAATTCAGAGACTTTTAAATAAAAAGGGTGCAACTATAGTTGCTAAAAAGATGATTTATAAAAAATTTTTTCAGGGGGTTATTTTTTATGCAATTTATTCAATCTTTTATTCAATGCCTGCCTTGTTATACCAAGCATTGAAGCTGCAATTCCCTGATTTCCTTTGGCTCTTCTTAATGCTTCATTGATAAGTAGTTCTTCCATCTCCTTTAATGTGGGAAGTTTATCGGGAAATCTCATTTGTATATAAAATTTTACTATCTCATTTTTAAGCTCTTTATCAATGGAATTGCTTATGTCTATCATCTCTTTGAAGACTTCCAATGATAAAATAGAGGATTTACACCGAGCAACTGCATCATAGACTATCATTTTAAGCTCTCTTATATTGCCTGGAAAAGAGTAATTTGTTAAAAGAATTATTAATTCTTCTGGATATTTAGGTGGTTTCTTTCCCAGTTCCTTTGCAGATTCTTCAATAAAATGGTCAAGCAAAACAGGTATGTCATCCTTTCTCTCTCTTAAAGGTGGAAGATGAACATGATGTGCTTTGAGTCTGTAAAATAGATCCTTTCGGAAGGCTCCTTTGTTAACCATATCATGTATATCCTGATTTGTTGCAACTATAATTCTTGCATCAGTGCTTTTTGCAATATCGGAACCAAGAGGATAATAAACTCTTTCCTGAATAACTCTTAAAAGCTTGAGTTGAGAGGCTTCAGACAAATCTCCAATCTCATCAAGAAAAAGAGTTCCACCTCTTGCCCTTGAAATCATTCCTTCTCTGTTGGATATTGCTCCTGTGAATGCTCCTTTCCTATGACCGAACAAAGTATCAGAAAACATTGTATCATCAAGCCCTGCAACATTTACTGCCACAAACTCACCTTTCCTGCCACTTATTTTATGAATTGCCCTTGCTACAAGTTCCTTTCCTGTACCTGTTTCACCTGTTATTAAAACAGGTTGCTCTGTTTTGGATATTACTTCTATGTATTTAAAAATACCTCTCATTTTCTGATTTACAGTAATAATTTCTGAAAAAGCCTCTTCATATTCAAGTTTATCTTCTATTAATCGGTGTTTTAATCCTAAAATTTCCTCTTTCAGACGATTCATTTCCAGTGCTTTTTTTATTGATGAAATCAGCTTATTTTTTTCAACAGGCTTTACCAGATAATCTGAAGCACCTATTTTTATGCACTCAACAGCTGTTTCTATGTCTTTTATTGCTGTTAATATAATTACAGGAATTTCTGGATATTCCAGTGATAAGTATTTTAAAAGTTCAAAACCTGAGATATGGGGCATTGAAAGGTCAAGGAGTAAAATAGAGAATGATCTTTCTTTTAGAACAACAGGAAGTTCCCGTGGATCCTCAATCAAAACAACATCATTAATTCCCGACTGTTTCAGAATTAACGAATAGGTATATAAAGACTCCCTTTCATCATCTATTATTGCAACAGAATAATTAAAATTTTCCATCTCTGTCATAACAAGGCAGATAAATAATTATTTGCGTACCTTTGCTTTCTTCTGATTTGATGGTGATTTCTCCGCCAAGCTCTTCTATAATAGACTTTGAAAGATAAAGTCCAAGCCCAGAGCCACCTGATGCATATTTTGTTGAAAAAAATGGTTCAAAAATATAAGGCATTATATCCTTAGAAATTCCAATACCTTCATCTCTGATTTCAATATATATCTTGTCTCCTTTTATCCCTGTGGATAGGAAAATTCCTCTTCCTCTATCTGGCAATGCCTGTAAGGCATTCATTAACAGATTTATTATAACCTGCTCAAGCTTTTGCGTATTGCCTCTTATTTTTGGCAATTCTTCGTGGAGATTAAGATTAAAATTTTCAGTATGCATAAAAATATGATGATTGAGTATTGTTACTACTCTCTTTATCACTTCATTTACATCAATAATTGAATATTCAGATTTTAAACCTTCTTTAATGTATTTTCTGAAGTCATCAATTGTATCTGAAATTCTTGTTATACCTTCCATAATTGACAGCATAAGTCTTGGAACAATTTTATCAACTTCCTTAGAAGAAATTCCTCCCAATAAAAATTCACCATTTTCGCTCTCATATTCTTTAATAAGCTTAAAAACATCATGCCAAGTATGCAATGTAATTCTGAGATTATTAACCATAAAATTACATATGTTGTTTATTTCGTGTGATATGCTTGAGGTAACCAGATCAATTGATTTTAGTTTATCCTTCAGTATCAATTGAGCATTTCTTCTTTTCTTTGCTTCCTTTTTCTTTATCTTTGCCGTTATGTCATTAAATTTAAAAAACACAACCCTCTGGTCCTCCCACATCACTGGATATAAACTGAAAAGCAAAACTCCTTTACTGCCATCATGTTTTCTATAACTTATAACCCTTTGCTCTTCTATTCTATGGCAATCATGAATTAATTTAATAAAATTTCTATACTCCTGTTCTTCAAAAAATTCCGATAAATCTGAATGTTCACCTAAAAAATCTCTTGCAGACTGATTCAGGTAGATTATATCTATTCTTTCAGGATCAAAGAGAACTAACGGCTCTGAATAGGAATCTATAAATTTAAAAAAAACTTCTCTTAATTGGATTTCTCTATGAAATATCTTCATTCTATTTTGATTTTTCCTTTACCTTTGATTACTTCACCGATTAAATAAGCTCTGTATCCTTTTTTATTTAAAATATTCAATGCCTTTTTCACATCTTTACTGTCAATGATAAAAACATAGCCTATTCCCATATTGAAAACTTTAAACATCTCTGATTCTTTAACTTTTCCTGCTGTCTGAATAAGCTGAAATACTGGATGAATATGCCATTGATTTTTATATATCACAGCAGTTTTATTTTCAGGAAAAATTCTTGGCAGATTTCCAGGAATTCCACCACCTGTTATATGTGCCATGCCTTTAACTTTAACCCTTCCCTTAAGAGCAAAATAGGCTTTAACATAAATTTTTGTTGGCTTCAGTAATTCATCAGCAAGACTGCAACCCAGCTCTGCAACATATTGATCAATTTTCATTTTTGCTCTATCAAAAAGAACTTTTCTTACAAGAGAAAAGCCATTGCTGTGAAGTCCTGAAGAAGCAACACCTATTATTGAATCTCCCTCTTTTATTTCTGTTCCATCAATAATTTCACCTTTATTCACTACTCCAACAGCAAAACCTGAGAGATCATATTCATTTTTTTTATAAAATCCTGGCATCTCAGCTGTCTCTCCTCCTATGAGAGCACAACCTGCCTGTCTGCATCCTTCAACAATGCCTTTTATGACCTGAGTTGCTCTTTCAGCATTAAGCTTACCTACAGCAAAATAATCAAGAAAAAATAAAGGCTCTGCACCTAATGTTAAAATATCATTCACACACATGGCAACAAGGTCTATTCCAACTGTATCATGTCTGTTTGCTTCAAAGGCAATTTTAAGCTTTGTCCCAACTCCATCTGTGCCACTGACAAGCACTGGTTGTCTGTATTTTTTCATGTCCAGCCTAAATAATCCTGCAAAAAGCCCTATATCAGTAAGAACCTCTTTCCGGAAAGTTGTCTTCACCAGAGGAGAAATCATTTTTATAAATTTGTCTGCTTCATTAATATCAACACCAGCCTGTTTATATGTAATGCTCATAAAACCTCCTTAATTTTCATACTTATATCAACAGCTCTGGCAGAATGAGTTAAGGCTCCAGCAGAAATAAAATCCACACCTGTTAAAGCAATGTCTCTTACATTTTCAAGATTAACACCACCTGAGGCTTCAAGTAAGACTCTGCCTTTTGCAATTGCTACAGCCTTTTTCATTGTTTCAATATCCATATTGTCAAGCATCACAATGTCTGCTCCTGCATCAATTGCTTCCTCAAGCTCTTCAATACTTTTTACTTCAATTTCAATTTTTTGATAAATACATGATTTTTTAGCTTTAAACACTGCCTCTCTTACAGAGCCTGCGATTTTAATGTGATTGTCCTTTATTAAAACTGCATCGTAAAGAGCAAAACGATGATTGTGTGCTCCTGCAATTCTTACAGCATATTTCTCCATAAATCTTAATCCAGGAGTTGTTTTTCTTGTGTCAAGAATTTTTACCGGAATGTCTTTGATTTTTTTAACAAATTCTCCTGTTAAAGTGGCAATCCCTGAAAGTCTCTGTAAAAGATTTAAGGCTGTTCTTTCTCCTGCAAGAAGCAATCTTGCATTGCCTTTAAGTGTGGCAATTGCATTGCCTTTTTCAATAAAATCACCATCTCTGTAGTATTCCTCAAAGCATAAGTTGTCAGGCTGAAGACCGAAGACTGAAGACAGTATACTGAAAAATCTTTTTACAAAAGGCATTCCTGCAAGAATCAAATTTTCTTTACATATTATCTGAGCAACAGCATTACACTGTTCAGGGACAATTACTTCTGAAGTTATATCACCTTTTCCAATATCCTCTAAGATGGCTATTCTGAAAACTTCATCAATCAGTGAAGTATACATTTATCTTTTTAAAAGAAGTCTTAAAAATCCATAAATTCCTCCTGCAACTGCTGTAATTGCAAGAGCGCTCTTCCAGTCAAAAAGCGTGGTAACATTTCCCTGAATGTTTTTACCTATTAAAATAACACTGGCTGAATTTTTAACCTCAACATTACTTCCTATAATTATACCTGCTGCTGATCTTTTCACTTCAGCTTCATCTCTACCAATAGCCACAGGACAGAGAGAAAAGTTAACATCAGTTTTCTCTCCCATTGAAACTCCACTTATGCACTGATTCATACTCAATTCATTAGCTCTTACAAATCCTATTGCTCCTTGCGTAATTTCCGCTTTTTCTGAATCAATACTTAATGCACAAACTTGCTGCATTTCTGCATTGCCTGCTTCAACAGCCCTTGCTGTACTTTGTTTTATAGTGAGAAACTCTGCTTCAACTATATCCATACTCTGTCCTTCAATTTCTATTTTTTCTTCCATCTTTTCCTCCTAATCTGATAATTCTTCAAGAACCTTGAGATTCTCTTTTATTTTATCACTTTTAACCAAAAGCTCCTCATATTTTTCTCTATCTTTCTCAACTACTTCTTTAGGTGCATTTTTTATAAAATCTTCATTCATCAATTTTTTGTTAAGAAATTTTATGTCTGCTTCAGTCTTCTGAAGTTCCTTTAAAAGCCTCTTTTTTTCCTCGTCTATGTTTATCATTTCTTTTACAGGAATATAAATTTCAAACTCTTTTTTTACTGAAACTGCTGAGCCTTTTTGCCTGACAATGTCCTTGCTGATTTTTAATGTTTTTGCTCTGGCAAGTTTTAAAATAAATTGATATCCCTCATTTAAAACCTGCTCAGCCTCTGCAGATATTGGCTTGATAAATACTTCCAGATTTACTGATGGAGATATATTCAATTCTCCACGAATGCTTCTTACTCCAGAGATTGCCTCTATTATGTAGTCCATTTTTTTAATGGCTTCTTCATCTGTGGTTACTGACTCAATAGATGGATAAGAAGAAATCATGATTGATTGTTCTTTCTTTAATACATTAAGCCATATGTATTCTGTTACATAAGGCATAAAGGGGTGCAAAAGTTTTAAAACACTTTCAAAAACATAAAATAAACAATTAACAGTTTCTTCCTTGTTTTCAGATTCAGAGTACAATACAACCTTGCTTAGCTCTATGTACCAGTCACAGAATTCATGCCACAGGAATTGATAAACTGAGTTTGCTGCATCATTAAATCTATATGCATGTAAAGCTTGATTCGTTTTTTCTATGGTTTCTGAAAGTTTTGACAGAATCCATCTGTTTTTGAGACTTAGCTCTTGCAGTGTAACTTTTTCCTTTGTTCTTAGATGAGCAAAGCTCATTATAAACTTCATGGCATTCCATATTTTGTTTATAAAATGCCTGTATCCTTCTACTCTATCCTCTGAAAATTTTATATCTCTGCCCTGTGCTGCAAAGGCTGCAAGGGTGAATCTAAATGCATCTGCTCCATATTTTTCAATCATCACAAGAGGGTCTATTACATTACCCTTTGATTTGCTCATCTTTTGTCCCTTTGAATCCCTAACAAGGGCATGAATGTAAACATCTCTAAATGGAACATCCTTCATGAACTTAATTCCCATCATTATCATTCTTGCAACCCAGAAAAATATTATGTCAAAACCAGTAACAAGAACACTTGTAGGATAAAATCTTTTTAAATCTTCTGTTTCCTCAGGCCATCCAAGTGTAGAAAAAGGCCATAGTGCTGACGAAAACCATGTATCTAAGACATCAGGATCCTGTATCAATTCTTCACTGCCACATTTTGGACAAACCCGGGGTTCGGTTCTGCTTGCAAAATGAGAAATTTCCTTTGGAATTTTGATCATCTTTGCTGTCTGTTCAATGTCTTCTTTAGTAATGCCAAGTCTTCTTAATTCATTGTAGGTACCGCTCCATATTTGTCTTCCATTAAAGATAAAGGGTTTATAGAATAAAATTTCTATCAGATCGCCATGTTCAACGCCTTTTTCTGTTTTGCATTTTGCACAATACCATACAGGAATTCTATGCCCCCACCAAAGCTGCCTTGAAATGCACCAATCCTTTATATCACGCATCCAGGCATAGTAGTTGTTAACCCATCCTTCAGGAATAAATCTTATTTTATCCTCCTCTACAACCCTTACTGCTTCCTCAGCTAAAGGTTTTATTTTCACATACCACTGAACTGTTTGAAATGGTTCAATAACTGTTTTACATCTGTAGCAATGTCCAACAGCATGTTTGTGCTTTTCTATTTTTTCAAGAAGTCCAAGTTGTGCAAGGTCTTCAATTATTCGCTTTCTCGCCTCATATCTATCAAGTCCCTTATACTTACCAGCTTCCTCTGTCATTTTTCCTTCTTCATCAATTACACATAAGTAGGGAAGATTGTGTCTCTGAGCAATCTCAGCATCATTGAAATCATGGGATGGAGTAACTTTTACAGCACCTGTTCCAAACTCCATATCAACAGCACTGTCTGCAATTAAAGGAATCTCCCTGTTCATAAGAGGAAGAATGAGAATTTTACCAATCAAATTTTTATATCTTTTGTCTTCAGGATTAACAGCAACAGCTGTATCACCAAGCATGGTCTCTGGACGAGTTGTTGCAACTGTAATGGATTGCTCAGGATCATCTTTTAAAGGATACTTTATATAGTAAAGCTTTCCTTCAATTTCTTCATGTTCTACTTCAAGGTCAGAAAGAGCCGTATGACATCTTGGACACCAGTTTATGAGTCTTAAGTCTCTGTATATCAAGCCTTCTTCAAAAAGTCTTAAGAAAACTTCTTTAACAGCTCTTGAAAGTCCTTCATCCATTGTAAAGCGAAGACGGGACCAGTCACAGGATGCACCTATTCTTTTAAGTTGGTCTATAATTCTTCCACCGCAGGATTCCTTCCAATTCCATACTCTCTGAAGAAAAGCGGTTCTACCAAGTTGATACCTATCCAGTCCCTCCTTTAAAAGTTCTCTTTCCACAACATTTTGAGTGGCAATTCCAGCATGGTCTGTGCCTGGAACCCATAAAGCAGCATATCCGAGCATTCTTTTCCACCGGATTAATATATCCTGAAGCGTGGCGTTTAAAGCATGTCCCATATGAAGACTGCCTGTTACATTTGGAGGCGGAATTACAATGCAGTAAGGCGTTTTCTTGGGATCAGGATCGGGTTTAAAAAAACCATTTTCTTCCCAAAATTCATAAAGCTTTATTTCAACTTCTTGAGGCTGATAGGTTTCACTAATGAGTTCTTTGTTAAGCATGCTGCTACAGAACCTCCAGAATTTTCTTGAAAATATTTTGCATTTCTCTTTTAACTTCCCTGCTTATATAAGGTCTGAGCTTATTAATTAATTCATCTTCTTTTTCCCCAACAAAACACTGTTGTTTTATGCCCAGTAGAGATTGTATTTTTTGCTTAAATTCTTCTAAAGTAAATGGTTTAACAATGAAATCAACTCCCAGGTTTCTTAATTGCTCAAAATTTATGGAAGAGTAAAAATTCAGAACTGCCAGAACAGGTAATAAAAGAGAGTATTTTTCTCTGATTTTTTGAAGAAAGTTTATTAAATCTGACTCTTTTACATCAACACCTAAAACTATTAACTGAGGACTGAGCTCTTCAATGCTCTGCAAAGCTTTATCAGTCTCTGAAAAGGTTATAATTGAAAAATTATTCTCCTTTAAACTGCCTAAATAATCCGACAAAAAGGGTAATTTTTCCAATAAAAAAATTTTATACATATCACTTCTCCCTCATCAATTCTTCTGCTTGTTTTGTTTTCATCCTTTTTACAAGTTCCTGATATGAATGAGTGCGAATTATCTTGTTAAACTGGCTGCGATAGTTACTTACAAGGCTGACTCCTTCAATAACCACATCATAGACCTTCCATTCTTTTCCATTGAAATAAAGTCTGTAGTCAATTGGAATCTCTTTTTTGTCTTTTGTAATTATCTTTGTTTTTACTTCAGCATACTTACCATTTTCAATTCTTTCATCGGTATAAACTACTTCCTCAGTAGTGTAAGACTCAATTTTTCCACTGTAAGACCTTTCAAGAAGGTCCTTGTAAAGTTCAACAAACTCTTTTTTCTCCTGAGGTGTTCTGTCTCTCCAGTAAATACCAAGAGAACGTTTTGCCATTTCATCAAAATCAAAAACTTTACTGATTTCTGCTCTCAATGCAGCTCTTCTCTGCTGCCTCTTTTCTCCCTTGTACTTAGGGTCTTTGAGAATGCTTATTACCTTATCCACAGTTTTTTTAATCTGTTCCTTTGGCGAAACAATAGCAAAAGCAACGGATATGGTAAAAATTAAAATTAACAAAATTATTAAAGATTTTTTCATTATTTAACCTCCCTTTCTCTGTCAAGTCCAGATGCCTGAAGCAAATTTGCAATAGCCATTTTTTGATTATAAAGTGCTTTTAAGTGATTTACTCTTGTAGTGGCATATGCAAGCACAGCATCAGCTAAATCCTTTGTTTCTCCCAATCCCATATCAAGATTTGCCTGAGCAGTTATAAGCCATTTTTTCGCATTTTGATAAGCATCCTCCATATCCCTGGCAGATTTTGTTGCTTCCTCGAGTTCATAATAGGCTTTCATAATCTGAACTGGAATTCCCTGTTCAGCAAGTTTTTTCTTTTCAAGAATTTTTTGATACTCAATCCGAGCCTCTCTTACTTTTCCCTTTGTTATTCCAAAATCAATGTTAAGTTTCATACCAACTACTGCAGCCAGCATTGAGTCATTAAGAGGATCAGAAATGTAGGGATTATGTATTCTGTCTCGGTTTGTAGCACCTGCGAGAGAGCCTTTAATAAGGAAAAATATCTGAGGATAAAAGTTGCTCTTTTCAACATCAACCAGAGCCTGTTTTGCTTTAAGTCCTTCTTTGATCTGTATCATTTCAGGTCTTAGCTGAAAAGCCTTTGCAATTAACTCATCCGGTCTGATGTATGCTTCTTCATATTTTAAAGGTTCTGTAATTATCTCAAGCTTTGTATTCTGTGGAGTTCCTGTCATGAATTTCAAAGCTTCTATTATTATTGCTTCATTTTTGTCAATTTCATTTAAATTTCTTTTAACTTCACCTAAATAAGTTTTAAGTTTGTAAAGAGTGAGTTCATCAGTAGAGGGAATATCTTTTTTTAAATCCTCTTCAGTTCTTTTTATTGCCTTTTCAAGTTCATCCTTTATCTCATTGGCAAGCATCCTCAAATCCCTTATCATAGAAAGGCTCCAGTAAAGTTCCTTTGTCTTTAAAATAATTTCTGAACGTTTTTTTTCAAGCTCTGCCTCTGAAACCTTTATCCCTCCTTGGGCTGCTTTCTTGTATCCTGAAATCTTTCCAAAGGTATAAATTGGCTGAAGCAGCTGCATTGTAATCATGCCAAAAACACCATTAATTGTGGTTGATTTAACATCAGTTCTTATCTCTGGAGATATTGCTTCTTTGCGTGCCTCAGGAGATGGACCTGCTAAAGCCATAAGCTCAATCTGTGGAAATACTGCAGCCTGAGCCTCACTAAGTTTTGCTTTATAGATTTCAATGTCCTGTTTGTATTCACCAAGCTCTGGATGAAATTTAACAGCTCTTTCAATGCACCCTTTAAGGTCAACAATAACTTTATCTTCTGCAAAACAAACTGAAGAAAGCAGAACTACAGTAAAAATAATTAAAATTTTAAATTTTCCCGAACACATATTTTGATAATACCTCCTCTATATCTATAGATGACTCTGTCTCTCTAATTTTACCATTGTGTGCAATATATTGCTCAGAACCACCAGGTGTAATCTGAATATATTTTTCGCCAATTAATCCTTTTGTTCTTACAGAAGCAATAGAATCCTCGGGAAGTTTGATTGAATTTAGTATTTTAAGCTCTACCACTGCCTGGTATCTATTGTTAAGAGTAACCTTCTCAACAGAACCAACAGGAACTCCTGCAATCTCGACAACAGAGCCTTTTTTAATTCCTCCTACTTTGTCAAACTCTGCATAAACAGTGTAATAACCACTCTGAAACATATCAATCTTACCAAGTCTGAAAGAAAGCCAGCCAAGTGCAAGAATGCCGATCAAAACAAATACTCCAACTATTATTTCAAGATTTTCCCTTTTCATTGCTTCCTCCGTTTTCTATTCCCATTATAAAATTTTTTACAACAATGTTTTCACTTTTTTGAATTTCTTCTGGAGTTCCAATTTCAACAATTTTTCCATCATGAAGCATAGCAACTCTGTCTGAAATCTCAAAAATCTCTGGAATTTCATGACTTATTATTAATCCAGTAAATCCATACTGTCTTTGAGTGTCTCTTATAAGCTTATGAATTGAGCGAACCAGAATTGGATCAAGTCCTGTTGTTGGTTCATCAAAAAGAATTATCTTTGGATGAGCTATTAAAGCCCTTGCAAGAGCAACTCTTTTACGCATTCCTCCACTAAGCTCAGCGGGATATTTGTATTCCATGCCCTGAAGTCCTACATCACTTAAAGCTTTCATAACTCTGTCGTTAATCTCTTTTTTATTCAATTTTGTTTTCTCTGTAAGAGGAAAGGCAACATTATCATACACAGTCATTGAATCAAAGAGAGCTCCTCCCTGGAAAACAACTCCAATGTCTGCTCTTATTTCATCGAGTTGGCTGCCTTTAAGCTTTGTTATGTCCATGCCTTTTATAAAAACACTTCCTTTGTCTGGCTTTAATAATCCCACAATATGCTTAAGAAGAACAGATTTACCACCCCCACTTCTTCCAATTATAGCAGTTACTTCACCTTCATTTATAATTAAATTAACACCCTTTAAAACCTGTTGTTTTCCAAATGATTTGTAAAGCTCTTTTATTTCAATCACAATAAAAAGGCTCCAAGCATATAATCCCATATAAGTATAACAACAGAAGAAAGAACAACAGCATTTGTTGTTGCTCTGCTTACTCCTCTTGCTCCATAACCAGCATAATAACCCATAAATGTGCATATCCATGTAACAAGTAAACCAAAACTCAGTGATTTGTATAAGCCAATTCTTATATCTTCCATATCCACATACAACTCCATCTGAGAAAAATAGGTGCCTTCACTGAGTCCAAGAGCATGAACAGAAACCACATAGCCACCATAAATTCCAACAACATCAAAAATTGCTGTTAAAAGAGGAAAGGTAACTATCCCTGCAAGAATATTTGGAACAACCACATATTTCATGGGATTTACAGCCATAACAGTCAGAGCATCAATCTGTTCAGTGATTCTCATAATTCCAATTTCAGCTGTTACTGCAGAACCAGCTCTTCCTGTAACCATCAATGCACATAAAACAGGACCAAGCTCTCTTATGAGAGAAAGAGCAACAACAGGACCGAGTAAAGCATCTGCACCAAATTTATTTAATGCGTAAAATCCTTGAAGAGCCAAAACCATTCCACTGAAAGCACCTGTAAAAATCACAACAATCATTGATTTATTTCCAAAAAACCTTACCTGTCTGAGAAAATTTTTAAATTTAAATGGAGGGGTAAAAATGTAATAAATTGAATCAACAAGAAAAATAAACATTCTTCCAAGAAATATAAAAAGCTCTATTGCGTATTTACCGAGAAATTTTATAAATTTTGTCATTGAATTTTTAAAATATATATTTTGGTCTTTTTTTGTCAATATTTGCTTAAAATTCTAATTTAATGTTAAAGTAAAAAAATTTTTAAAAAAGGAGATGTCCAATGAAATATTTAAAATTCTTTATTTTTTTAACAATCTCTTTAATGGTTTTTTCCTGCAGTAAAAGCGATGAAGTGGTTGTAAAAGCTGGCTCATCAAAGCTAACAAAAAAAGAGCTTCAGGAAGACCTTAAAAGCCTTCCTCCCCAAACAAAAGCCTTTCTTGCCACTCAAGAAGGTATAAATCGTCTCAAGGATGAATTAATTAAAAGAGAAGTTTTATATGAAGAAGCAAAGAAAAAAGACCTGGCAAAATCAGAGGACTTTAAAAGACGAGTTGAAGAATTTAAAAAAATTACACTTATTAATATGTTGCTTGAACAGGAATTGAAAAATTTACCTCAGGTGACTGAAAAGGATGCAAAAGATTATTATGAAAAAAACAAGGACCAGTTTATTAAACCAGTAGAGGTGAGATTGAGCCAAATAGTTGTAAAAAATGAACAAGAGGCTAAAAAAGTCTATGAAAAAATAGACAAAGGTGAAGATTTTGCCAAAATAGCCAATGAGCTGTCAAGGGATGAAAAAACAAAATCCATTGGAGGAGATATAGGATTTTTTAAAAAAGGTCAACTAAATCCACAAATTGAAAATGTTGCCTTCAGCTTAAAAAAAGGACAGGTAAGTATGCCACTGAATTTAAAGGGACAACTTTACATATTCAAAGTTACTGATGTAAAAGGGGTTCCAGTTGATTTTGAACAGATTAAACCACAATTAATGGAGCAGCTTAAGGCAAAAAAACAGCAAGAGTGGTTTCAGAGTTACATTGAAGAACTAAAGAAAAAATATAAAGTAGAAGTAAATGAAAAGGCTTTACAGGAAATACTAAATCAAGCTTTGATTGGAGGCAAACCTGAACAACAGGCTAAATAATTATTTACCAATGCAGAATTCACTGAAAATTAAATTTAATATATCTTCAGTAGTAACAACACCTACAATCTGACCAAGAAAACTTAGAGCCTCTCTGAGAAACATGGCAGTTATCTCAAGAGGCTCTTTTTCTTTAAAACTTTGAAGGGCATTATTCAATGCCTGCAGTGCATTCTCAAGTGCTATTTTATGCCTCATTTTTGTTATAACTACACCTTCCTGTTCATATTTACCTGAAATCGTCGTATTGAAAATAAGCTCCTTTAACTCTTCTATACCTTCTCCTTTTAAGGCTGAAATCTCAACTCGTGGCTTATCTTTTAAAACCTCTGGCAAACAAAATTCCTTACTTCTTATGTCTTTTTTATTTATTACAACAATAATTTTTTTATGAATTACCCTGTTTATTATTTCTTCATCAAGACTATCAATGGGTCTGCTGCTGTCAAGAACAAGAAGAACAAGCTGAGCAAGCTCAACAGCTCTGAGAGTTCTCTTTATTCCTTCTGCTTCTACAAGGTCATGGGCTTCACGAATACCAGCAGTATCAACTATTTTAAGAGGCATGCCCTTAATATTTACATACTCTTCAATAATATCTCTCGTAGTACCTGGAATTTCTGTAACAATAGCTCTGTCTTTCATTAAAAGAGCATTCAGCAGAGATGACTTACCCACATTTGGTTTCCCAACAATTGCAGCTCTAAGGCCTTCCATGTAAATTTTTCCTTCTTCATATCCTTCAATGAGTTTGTTAATTTCCTCTTTTATACGATTTATTTCAGTTTGAATCTCCTCCTGTGTTAATCCATCTATATCTTCTTCAGGAAAATCTATATAAGCTTCCACATGAGCACAGACTCTCATCAAAGAATCTCTCAATTCATTGATTTTTTTTGAAAGCCTTCCACTTAAATGCTCTAAAGCAATTTTTTGAGCCTGTTCAGTTTTAGCTCTGATAAGGTCTATTACTGATTCAGCCTGACTCAGGTCAATTCTTCCTCTTAAAAATGCCCTTTTTGTAAACTCACCTGGTTCAGCAAGACGAGCACCCTGCGAAATAACCAAATCAAGAATTCTTTTTAAAGTTACATATCCACCATGACAGTTTATTTCAACTACATCTTCTCGTGTATAAGTATTTGGAGCTCGCATAACAGTTACCAGTACTTCATCAATCTTTTGCCCTGTTTCAGGATCAATTATAAAACCATAGTGAATAGTATGAGTTTTTACCACCAAGAGATTCACTCCCTTTGAGCTCTGAAATATTCTGTTTGCAATAGAAATTGCCTCTTTCCCGCTTATACGGATTATTCCAATACCACCTTCTCCTAAGGGCGTGCTTATGGCAGCAATTGTGTCAAACTCTGAAGAAATCACTTAGCTTTTTTTATCTTCTGGTTAATATAAAATTGTTGGGCTATTCCAAATATGTTGTTTACAAGCCAGTAAAGAACAAGCCCTGAAGGGAAACTCAAGAATACAAATGTAAAAACTACTGGCATAATCAGCATTATTTTTTGCTGAGTTGGATCTGCAGTAGAAGGTGTCATCTTTTGTTGAATCAGCATTGTAGCACCCATTAAAATGGGCAGAATATAATAGGGATCCTTTGCTGAAAGATCATGAATCCATAACATAAATGGAGCCTGCCTGAGCTCAATTGCTATTGTAAGGATTTTATAGAGAGCAAAAAATACAGGAATCTGAAGAAGTATTGGAAGACATCCACTCATTGGATTGATTTTGTATTTTCTATAAAGTTCCATCATCTCCTTTTGAAGTCTCTGAGGATCATTCTTGTATTGTTCTTTCAATTGCAGTAACTTGGGTTGAAGCTCACTAAGCTTTTGCATTGACTTCTGCCCGCGGTTAACTATGGGAATAAAGGGAATTCTTACAAGTATTGTGAGAATTATTATGGCTATTCCGTAATTTCCAACAAAACTATAAAGAAGCTTTAAAAACCAGAAAAGAGGACGGGCTATAATTGAGAAAAATCCAAAGTCAACAATGTGCTCAAGCCCGACATTGAATTTTTTGAGATAATCATAGTCTTTCGGTGCAGTGAATACTTTATACTGATTTATTCCATCCTGAAACTCTGCTGCTATGAGAGTATTTCCATTATAAGGTAAAACAACGAATTGTTGAGCTTTACTGACAGGTACAATGGCTGAAAAAAAGTATTTATCCTCTTGAGCAATCCATTTTACACCTTCTTTGTATGTAACAGGTTCTTTTATTTTTGAGGGATTGAGCTCAATTCTCTGAGCTTCTTTTAAAATTACAGGACCCCAGTGAGGTGCATTTGTTTTCTCAAAAATTCCAAAATCCTCTCCCAGTGTTACATAATAAGAACCTATACCACTTACTTCTTCTTTTACATCCATTGAATAATCAGCTTTATTAAAAATAAAACTTCTTTTAATTGAAATGCTACCATCGCTCCAGTTAAATACAACCACTGCTTCCGTGGAATTCTTAAATGTTGCCTTTGAATCGTCTACATTGAAAATAATCTTTGCATAATCAACTTTACCGTCCTTAATTATTGAAATTGCTGGAATTTGACCAGAAGAAAGTTTAATAGGATTACCATTTGAATCTTTATATTTTTTCAATTCCACTGATTTAATAGTTGCACCTTCATTTGAAAGAACCACTTTGAAGACTTCATTTTCTACAACCACTTCCTTATACTTTACATCTTTGACTATTGGTTTTGTTTCTTCTTTTTTGTCAGAAGGAAAATGAAGGATTTGTGAAGTAACAGGTTTTTCCTCTTTTTTAACTTCTTCCTTTTGCTGAACTGGCTGATTTTGTGGCTTATAATACTTTGTGTATAAATACTGGCTACCAAAAAGTATAACCATACTTAAAATTACTGCTAAAAATGCTCTTAATCCTGTTTTTTCCATGTCCTCACCTTAATGGATCATATCCTCCTCTATGAAATGGATGACATTTAAGTATTCTTTTAATTGCGAGTAAAATCCCCTTTACTCCATATTTTTTTATAGCCTGTTCAGCATATTCTGAACAAGTTGGATAAAATCTACATGCAGGAGGCATAAGTGGTGATATAAACCTCCTGTAAAATCTTATTAAAAACAAAGAAACTCTGGATATTAAGGAGTTAATCTCCATCTACCTTTCGCTCTTCTTCTTTTTATTACTCTTCTTCCACCCGGAGTGCTCATCCTTTTAAGAAAACCGTGAGTTCTTTTCTTTTTAAGCTTATGGGGATGATAGGTTGTATAGGCTCCCAATTTTTAACCTCCCTTTTAAAATTTGTAAGGAATAAGAGTTCTTATAGCCTTATATTGAGTTTCGTCAACCTGAGCTGGATGCCTTAAATGTCTTGTCCTCTTTGAAGGTTTACCTGTAAGTAAGTGGCTCTTGTTAGCTCTCCTGCGCATAATCTTGCCAGTTGCTGTAACTTTAAATCTTTTTGCCGCTCCTCTGTGTGTTTTGAGTTTTGGCATAAATAATCTCCTCCTAACTGAGTTTAGATGGATATTTTAATAAAATTTTAATGAAATTATCAATCTTTTCCAGGAGCTATAATCATGCTCATGTTATTACCTTCAAGGCGGGGTTCCTGCTCAATTCTATGAGCAAAACCTATAAGAAGAGCCTTTATTTTATCAAAAACTTTAATCCCCAGTTCAGGATGAACAATTTCTCTTCCTCTGAAAAAAAGTGTTACTCTTGCTTTATCTCCGTCTTCAAGAAATCTTTTAATATGTTTTACTTTTAGTTGAAGGTCATGGTCTGAAATCTGTGGCCTTATCTTTATTTCTTTTACTGTAGGAGTCTTCTTTGATGAGCTCTTTTTGTCAAGTTGATACTTATATTTTCCATAGTCCATTATTCTACAAACTGGTGGATTTGCATTTGGTGCTACTTCTACAAGATCGTAACCTCTTTCCCTTGCTATCTGAATAGCCTCTCTGGTGCTTATCACTCCAATCTGTTTACCATTTTCATCAACCAATCTTACTTCCTTTGCCTTAATAGCTTCATTTACTCTAATTTCCTTTGTTGCTATCTTCTCACCTCCTCAATTTATTTTCTCTGCTGTATTCTTTCAAAAAGCTGCTGTGAAAACTCATCAATTGTTATAAGTTCAAGATTCTTTCCTTCTGTCAATCTTACTGTAATTTTACCACTTTCTATTTCCTTATCACCAACTATTACCATATAGGGCACTTTATTCAAAGTTGCCTGCCTTATTTTATAACCTATTTTTTCATTTTCAGTATTGAGTTTTACTCTAAAACCTTTTTCCATAAGCTTTTCATAAACCTGTGTTGCGTAGTCCACATGTTTTTCAGAAATAGACATAACCTCAACCTGTACAGGAGCAAGCCATAATGGAAAGGCACCAGCATAATGCTCAATCAACACTCCCATAAATCTCTCAAGAGAACCCATTAAAGCTCTATGAATCATAATAGGTCTATGTTCTTTACCATCTTTTCCTCTATATGTGATATCAAATCTTTCTGGTATATTAAAATCAACTTGAATTGTGCTACACTGCCATGCTCTGTTTAATACATCTTTTATTTTTATATCAATCTTTGGTCCATAAAAAACTCCTTCTCCAGGATCAATCTGATAGGGGAGACTTCTTTTTTTAAGTGCCAGTTCCAGAGCTTCTGTTGCTTTTTCCCAGTTTTCAGGGCTTCCAACATATTTTTCCGGTCTTGTAGAAATGTATATTTCATAATTGTCAAATCCAAAGGTCGATAAAATAAATATTGTAAAATCAAGAACTTTTTGAATCTCTTCCTCAAGCTGTTCTTCTGTGCAGAATATATGAGCATCATCCTGAGTAAATCCCCTCACCCGGAGCAGTCCGTGTAAGACTCCAGATCTTTCGTATCTGTAAACTGTTCCAAGTTCTGCAAATCTTAATGGAAGATCTCTATAACTGCGAAGTTCAGATTTATATACCTGAATATGGAAAGGACAGTTCATTGGTTTAAGCTGGTAGGCAATTTCATCAATATGCATGGGAGAAAACATATTTTCTCTGTAAAAATCAAGATGCCCGCTTTTACTCCATAGCTCAAGTTTTGCAATATGAGGCGTATAAAGAAGTTGATATCCTGCTTTTAAATGTTCATCTTTCCAGAAATCCTCTATGATTTTTCTGACAATTGCTCCATTGGGAAGCCATATTATAAGTCCAGGACCTACTTCTTCGCTTATTTCAAAAAGTTTGAGTTGCCTACCAAGTCTTCTGTGGTCTCTCTTTTTAACTTCTTCAAGAAATTTAAGATACTCATCAAGTTCCTGTTTTGTTTGAAAAGCTGTTCCATATATTCGCTGTAACATCTTATTTTTTTCATCGCCACGCCAGTAAGCTCCGGCAACACTAAGAAGTTTAAAAGCCTTGACCATTCCAGTATGAGGTATATGAGGTCCTCTGCATAGATCAATAAATCCGCCTTCTTCATATACTGATACCCGGTCATCTTCTATTTCATTAAGAATCTCAACTTTATAGGATTCACCAAGGCTTTCAAAAATTTTAATTGCTTCCTGTTTTGAGATTTCCTTTCTGATAAAGGGGTTTTTTGCTTTTATAATCTCCTGCATTCTTTTTTCTATTTTGTTAAGGTCTTCTTCTGTAAAAGGTTCATCTTTGTCAAAATCATAGTAAAATCCATCTTCAATGGCAGGTCCTATTGTAACTTTTACCTCAGGAAATAAATCTTTTACAGCATGAGCCATTATGTGGGCAGTGCTGTGCCTGAGGATTTCAAGCCCTTCCTTGCTTTCAGATGTGATTAATTCAATTTCTTCCTCTCCATTGAGAGAAAATAATGAAGATAAATCTTTAGACTGTCCATTAATTTTGATTGCTATTGCCTGCTTTTCCTTAAAAAGTTTCTCTAATTGCTCAGGCTCTAACTCAAAAATACTGTCGTTAACTTTTACTTTTATGCTCAACCTCCTAAAATTTTTTTTCAAGTTTTATATTAATCTAAAACTCAAGTAATAATCAATACCTAATGTTACTGATAGAAAATCATCTATTGGAATGACTGTAGCGTTTTTGGGTTATAAATCTCGAGTAGCAGAGCGTTCAACAGAAGAGATTATCCTTTGCTACTACTGTTGGAAATATAGAGAAAGAAAACTCAGTGTCATGAAAAGATTTCACTTGACAAAGTCGGGTCAGATATAAAAGAATTAGACAAAAACAAAACTAAGTAAGGAGGGAAAAGATGTTTAAAGGTTCAATGGTTGCAATAGTAACACCTTTTAAGAAAGGCAAAGTGGATGAAAAGGCTCTTGAAGAGCTTATAGAATGGCATATAAAGGAAGGAACTCATGCTATTGTTCCATGTGGCACAACTGGTGAGGCATCAACTCTTGATTATGAAGAGCATTACAGAGTTATTGAAATTACTGTAAAAGTCGTAAACAAACGAATTCCTGTTATTGCAGGAACAGGCTCAAACTCAACAGAAGAGGCAATAATGATTGCCCGCAAAGCAGAAAAACTCGGCGCAGACGCTTGTCTTTCAGTAACTCCATATTATAATAAACCTACTCAGGAAGGACTGTATAGACATTTTAAAGAAATCGCAGACAAAACAGGACTGCCGATGATTCTCTACAATGTTCCTGGAAGAACTTCAGTGAATATGTTACCGCAGACAGTGGCTCGCCTTGCTGAGCATCCGAGAATTGTTGGAATTAAAGAGGCTACAGGAGATATGAAGCAAGTAAGCGAACTTATAAGACTCTGTGGAGCTGAGTTTGCTGTTATTTCAGGAGATGATTTTACAAATCTGCCTCTCCTGTCGCTTGGTGGAAAAGGCTTTATATCAGTAACTGCAAACATCTGCCCAAGAGACATGGCAGAGCTATTTAATGCATGGGAAAGAGGAGACATTAATCTTGCGAGACAATTACATTACAAACTGGAGCCTCTTAACAAAGCAATGTTCATCGAAACAAATCCCATTCCAGTTAAAACAGCCCTTGCAATGATGGGTAAAATAAAAGAGGAATTCAGGCTTCCTCTATGTGAGATGTCGGAAGCGAACAAACAAAAACTTGCGGAGGTTTTGCGTAGCGCTGGTCTTATTAAATGATTGAAGAGCTTATAATTAAAAACTTTGCAATTATTGACAGTCTTTCAATTCCGCTGGCAGAGGGATTTAATGTCCTTACAGGTGAGACAGGAGCTGGAAAATCTATAATTGTTGATGCCATAGGAGTTTTGCTTAAGGAAAAAGTATCAGCCTCTGATTTTGTGAAACACGGTAAAAATGAGGCTGTCATAGAAGTGGCACTCAGTGATGTAAAGATTGCAGAGTCAGAGGATAATCTTGTAATTCTTAGAAGAGTTCTTCCAGTTCATGGAAAGACAAAGTCATACATAAATGATTCAATTTACACATCTCAGGGATTTGTAAAAATTGCTTCTCAGCTTATAAACATTCATGGACAGCATGAACATACCTATCTTTTAAAAAAGGAAAATCACATTGATTTTCTTGACACAATTGCAGGATTAAATGAAGAAGTAAATGCCTTTGCTGAAATTTATGAAAAAGTTCTTACAATAAGAGAAAAAATTGAGCTACTTAAGAAGGAACTCATAACAAAAAGGCAGAAAAAGGAGCTTATGGAGTTTCAACTGAAAGAGATTGAATCTGCTCAACTTAAAGAAGGAGAGGAAGAAGAACTAAATGAACAGAGAAAGATACTTAAAAATGTTTTAAAGCTTAAAGAGCTTGCTGAAAACGCCTTCAGTCTTCTTTATGATGAAAAAAACTCGGTTCATGAAAATCTTTCTCAAACGCTAACAACTCTTAAAGAGCTTGCTCGTTTTGACTCAAAAGCAGAGGAGATAAAAAATCTCGTAGAATCAGCTCTTGCCCAGATTGATGAAGCTATTTACTCCTTAAGAAAACTTAAAGAAAGCTATGAGCCAGACCCATTTACTCTTGAAAAGATAGAGGAAAGACTTACACTACTGAACAAACTTAAGTCAAAATATGGAGGCTCAATAAGAGAAATCCTTGAATACGCAAAAAACACTGAGAAAGAACTCAGTATTGTCAGTATTTCAGAGGAAGAAATTAAAAAACTGCAAGAAGAACTTAACACTGCTCAAGCAGAGATGCATAAACGAGCAGAGGAACTTTCACAAAAGAGAAAAAATCTGGCAAAAAGAATTGAAGCCCAGGTCAATGAAGAGCTTAAAGAGGTTGGATTCAGTAATCCTCAATTTGAAATAAGAATCAGCGAAAAAGAGATTTCATCAAAAGGCAAGGACGATGTGGAGTTTTATTTTTCGGCAAATCCAGGAGAACCTCCAAAACCTTTAAGCAAGGTCGCATCAGGAGGAGAACTGTCCCGTTTAATGCTCGCTCTTAAATGTGTTGAGCTTAAGGAAGCAAAAAAGGATATAAAATCAATGACTTTGATATTTGATGAAATTGATGCTGGAATTGGAGGAAGTGTGGCAGAAAATGTTGGGAAGAGACTTAGTGAGCTTGCAAGGTATTATCAGGTGCTTTGCGTAACTCATCTTCCGCAGATTGCAGCAAAGGCTCAGCATCATCTAAAGGTAGAGAAAGTTATATCGGATGAAAAAACAGTTGTAAAGGTTGAATTGCTAAATAAGGCAAAGAGAAAAGAGGAAATTGCCCGAATGCTGAGTGGACGAATCACAGAAAGTTCCCTTTTTCACGCTGAAGAACTGCTTCAGGATTGAAATAAGTTAGTTGTTGCACTGTAGTCAAGATAAATCATTAAATTTATGTTATTATTTATATTATGAAAATTCAATTTTTCGGAGCAACAAAGACTGTTACTGGTTCCTGCTTTCTTCTTAAAGCTGAAAACCATAGCATCCTCATTGATTGCGGACTGTTTCAAGAAGATGAAAAAGAGTATTTAAACTACGAACCCTTCACCTTCAATCCAAAGAAAATAGACCTGATGATTCTTACTCATGCCCATCTGGACCATTCTGCCCTTATCCCAAAACTTGTAAGAGAGGGCTTGAGATGCAAAATTATAACAACTCCTGCTACAAAGGACCTTCTTGAAATAATGCTCTTTGATGCATTAAAGGTACAAAAAAATGAAAACTACAAAAAGCCCCTTTACGATGAAGAAAACATATACAGGGCATTAAAACAAATAGAAACACTGCCTTATCAAAGAACTTTAAAATTCAACGAAATACAGATAACCCTCTTTGATGCAGGACATATTCTTGGAGCAGCTACTGTTCAGTTAAATATTAATGGTAAAAAAGTTGTATTTTCAGGAGACATTGGAAGAAGTGGTTATCCTATTTTAAGAGATCCCGAAACTCCTGAGGAAGCAGATTGGCTTGTTTTAGAATCCACCTATGGAAACAGAGTTCATAAAAGTCTTGATGAAAGCATTAACGAGCTTGTTCAGGCAATAAAGGATACTTTTCAAAAAGGTGGAAATGTAATAATTCCAGCCTTTGCTGTAGGAAGAACTCAGGATTTGCTTTACATTCTTAACAAAACCGTAAGACAGGGACTTCTTCAGCCTGTAAATGTCTATCTTGACAGCCCTCTTGCTGAAGAAGCAACTAAAATATATCTCTCCCATCCAGAGCTTTTTGATGATGAAGCTTTAAGAGAAATGAAAAACTCCAATCGTTTATCTATAAAACTTCACTTTGTAAAAACTGTGGAAGAATCAAAAAAGCTAAACTCAATCAAATCAAATGCTGTTATTATTGCTGGAAGTGGAATGTGTCAGGGTGGAAGAATTGTATATCATCTTTATCATAACATTGATAGAGAGGAATGTAGTATCATTTTTGCAGGATTTCAGGCTAAAGGAACTCTTGGGAGAAAAATTGTTGATGGAGAAAAAGAAGTTTCAATTCTCGGTAAAATGCTACCTGTAAGAGCAAAGGTTTACACAATTGGTGGTTTCTCAGCCCATGCTGACAGGGATGAACTTCTCAAGTGGCTTCAGTCAATAAAAACAAAACCGGAAATCTTTCTCGTCCACGGTGAAGCAGAAGTTATTGAAGCTTTCAAAAACTCCATAGAAGAAAAATTCGGATTTCCATGCAGGATTCCAGAAAGACTCTCCGTTTATGAAATTTAACAGATACTTCATCAATGAAAATTTCTTTATAAAACTTATTGAATTTCCAGCACTTTATAACATAAAAACAGACGAGCTTTACAGCATTGATGAAAAGGCATTAAAAATACTTAAAAGTATTGAAACCGGCAACCTCTTAAATATCAACGGAAAAGATGAAAAAGAATTCATAACATACTGCATAAACGAAGGAATCCTTACTGAAAAGCCTCAAAAAAGAATTAAAACTGTAATTAAACAATCACCAATTCCCTCACTTAGATATCTTGAGTTACAGATTACAAATCAATGTAATCTCCGATGCAAACACTGTTTCGTTGAGAGAGATAAACCGCAAAGTCTGTCTTTTGAAAAAATTAAAAAAATTCTCAAAGAATTTGAACAGATGCAGGGATTGAGAGTTCTAATTACAGGTGGAGAGCCTCTGCTACATCCTGAATTTGAAAAAATCAATGATTTTATAACAAACCTTGCCATAAGAAAAATTCTTTTTACCAATGGAGTTTTGCTTACTGATGATGTATTGAAAAATCTGAATGTTGAAGAAATCCAAATAAGCCTTGACGGAATGAAAAAGGGACATGAAATTTTAAGAGGAAAAGGAACATTTGATAAAACTCTGCAGGCAATAAAAAGGGCAATTGAATACGGATTTCAGGTATCCGTGGCAACAGTAATTCATAAAGGCAATCTTACAGATTTTAAGGAGCTGGAAAACCTTATTAAAACCTTAGAAATAAGGGAATGGACAGTGGATGCCCTCACAATAACAGGGAATTTAAGGCTTCATCAGGAACTGTGGGTACCTCCAAAAGAGGCATATAAAATCATGCAAAGATACGGATTCTCTATGGAAGACCATCCAAGAGCAGAAGAATACGGGTGTGGTAGTCATTTGCTTACTGTGCTTTCAAGCGGTCTTGTAGCCTTTTGCTCTTTCTATGAAGAGGAACCAATAGGTAGCATTGATGAAGGATTGGAGAATCTATGGAAAAAGAAAAAACAGATTATATTAAGTGAGCTTGAATGTGCAAAAATCAAATGTCCCTTTCTTCAGGAATGCAGAGGTGGTTGCAGATTCAGAGCAATGGCTTTAACTGGCAGAAAAAATGCGCCAGATTTTTTTAAATGTTACCAGTTTGGCAGGCTAAATCCTTAGCCCTTTCATATTCCTTCCATAAAGCCTCTTTAGTTAATCCTTCATGTTCAATGAAATCCCATGGTAGATAATCTCTAAAAGATTTAATTTCATAGAGGCTGTCCTTGACTTCATCAAAGATTTTCCCGAAGTTTTCTCCCTCTGAAATCCTCTCAATCACTGAAATTGCCTTTCTTGATGCTCTTGCAAAGTATCCCTCCATGTAAGAGTATTTTGGAACTTCATGAACAAGCTTGAATCCCTTAATCTGCAATGTATCTCTTTTCAATTTTTTCAATTTCTCTTTAACTTTCTCATACTCCTCCATCCTGTGCCATTGAAAGGGAGTAAAAGGCTTTGGAACAAATATGCTTACACTTGCTACTGTCCTGCGAGGGAAAACATCTCTGATTTTTTTAATGAGTTTAACTATTTCATCAATCTCTTCATCTTTTTCAAAAGGAAGGCCTATCATAAAATAAAGCTTCAGAGTTTCTACACTGGTTTGTTTAAGTTTGTCTGCTATGGTGAGAAGATCTTCTTCACTGATTTCTTTTTTTATTATTTTTCTTAATCTCTGAGAACCTGCTTCTGGAGCAAGAGTAACGGTTTTCTGTGATACAAGATTTTTTAGGATTTCAATGGTTGTTTTATCTGCCCTCAGGGAAGTAAAAGATAATTCAACGCCTTGAATTTTGAGTAATTCTTTTAGCTCACTGTAAGCTGTCAGAGAAGGAGCTATTATTCCTGCTTTAATGGGTTTTAGATTTTCAATTATTTCTCTTAATTTTTCAAAAGAAGCTTTCCTTACAGGCTTATAAACATATCCCACAAGACAGAATCTGCAACTGAAAGGGCATCCACGCATACTTTCTAAAAGAAACATGTTGGAAAATACAGCCTCTTCAGTAATTATCTGGGAAAAATTGAATTTTTCTGCAAAATCTTTACAGTAAACCTTCTTAATTTTTTCTGGAGCATTTTTCCACAAAATTCTCCTTCCTTTTAATTTTCCCTGAAAATATACTTCTTCGTATGCTTCAGGAACATAAAAACCATCAAGGTTCATAAGCTCTTTTTTTAAATTCTCCTTAAAATCTTCCAGATAGCAACCTTCCTTAATAGTTCTGTAAACTTCTATGAATTTATCAATAACTTCTTCAGCCTCACCGATAAATAAAGCATCAAAAATTTCTGCAACAGGTTCAGGATTGCTGAAAGCTCCAACTCCACCTGCAACAACAAGGGGATGATTAAAGTCTCTCTCTGAAGTATAATGAGGAATTCTGCCAAGTTTTAATATTTTTAGAATATTTGGATAGTCATTTTCAAAACAAAGACTGAAAGCCACTATATCAAACTCATAAAGCGGTGTTTTTGATTCAAATGACACAAGGGGATGATTTATAAAATCCTGCTCTTTCTCGGGAAGAAAAGCTCTTTCACAGACAACATCCTTTCTTTGATTAAAAAGCCTGTAAACAGCTTGAAACCCCAAGTTTGATATGCCAACCTGGTATAGATTTGGATATATGAGACATATCTTTATTCTGCCACCATGCTCCTTAAAAATCGTACCCTTTTCTTTTTTCAGAAGAGCATCAATTCTGTTAAATATTTTTCTCATTCAGAATTTTATATTTCTTTCTCAAATAAGCTGGTATATCAATCTCATCTTCAATATCTGTAGGAATCTCTTTTGAGGGTTCCTTTAAAATTATAGAGTCTTCAGAGGACTGTATTTTTAATTTTTCTTCTGGAGAATTTGATTCCGTCTCACAAGAGATATCAACTTCCTTATTTTCAGAGGAAGTAGATAAATGTTTTTCTGAATTTGGTGGATTTTCCACTTTTTCATTTACTGAATGAAGATTTAACGAAGAAAGAGATTGAATATCTTTTGAGATGATTCTCTTTGTTTGTTTTAAAGAAATACTACTACCTTTTGGCATCCACTTCTCAGTGGAGCTTAAATTTATCTCCTCAGTTTTGTCTTCAAATCCTGTTGCAATAACTGTAACATATATCTCGTTTTCTATTTCAGACTTTATTACAGTTCCAAATATTATGTTTGCCTCTTCATGGGCAACATCGTAAATTGCTCCTGCAATTTCCTGTACTTCATCAAGAGTAAGATCAAATCCTCCTGTAATGTTTATCAATATTCTTTTTGCTCCCTCTATTGATGTTTCTTCAAGCAGTGGATTATTAATTGCACGGCGAGCGGCCTCAGCTGCACCTTCCTGTTTTGTGCATGTTCCAAGCCCAATTACTGCCTTACCAGAGTTTTCAATAATAGTCCTTACATCTGCAAAGTCTCTATTTATAAAGCCAGGACTTAAAATGAGGTCTGAAATTCCCTGAACAGCCTGTCTTAAAATGTCATTGGCAATTGCAAAAGATTTTACAAGAGGAGTTCCTTTTTCAACAACCATGTGAATTCTGTCATTGGGAATAATAATGATTGTATCCACATATTTTTTCAACTCTTTTATTCCCACAACAGCATTTTGAAGCCTTTTTTTGCCTTCAAAATAAAATGGCTTTGTGACAACTGCTACTGTTAGTATTCCCAGTTCTTTTGCTAAAGAAGCGATCACAGGCGCTGCGCCTGTTCCTGTTCCTCCCCCCATCCCTGCTGTTATAAAAATTAAATCTGAGCCTTCAATACAGGAAAGAAGAGTGTCTTTGTCTTCCAGCGCTGACTTCTTACCAAGTTCAGGGTCAGAGCCTGCTCCAAGACCTTTTGTAAGCTCCTTTCCAATCTGAACCTTTACAGGAGCCAGGGATATTTCAAGGTGCTGTATGTCAGTATTGACTGCTATAAACTCAACTCCATAAACCCCTGAAGAAATCATTGTATTTACAGCATTTGTCCCGGCTCCTCCAACTCCTATAACTTTTATCTTTGCTACAGGTCTTTCCACTTCTTCAATTTCAAACATCTTGTCCCTCCTTCTTTGGTTTTATACAAATTTTTTCAATCCCTTTTCAAACCATGTTAGAATTTTATTAAAAACTCCTTCAAAGCCTGAATTTGATTCATTATAGTGTCCTGTTTTTAATACATAAATAAAAGTGCCTACGGTTGAAGAAAACTCAGGATTGTAAATTCCTTCTATTTCTTCCTCATTAAAAGGAGTCTCATCTAACCCAAGTTCATAAGCCATTTCCATAAGTCCTGCATCAGGTTTTCCTATTCTTGCAGGAATTGATAGAAATCCTTCAGCCAGAGAAACAAAACCCTGCAAAAGAGAAGTTCCACCTGTAAATACTGCTGAAGATATTGAATCAAGAGGAATTGAGTCAAGCTCCTTTTTAATGATTTCAAGAATTTCCTCACATCTTGCATAAACTATTTCTTTTATTACAGTCATGGGAATTTTTATAGAATGCTTATCAATCCCGACAATTTCTATTTCATCCTTATCTTTTTCAAACTTCAAATCTCCGAAGCTAATATCAGGCATTGCCACTGCAAACTGGGTTTTTATTCTTTCTGCTTCTCTGAATGGTATCTTTAACCCTATTGCCAGATCATTTGTAATGTGATTACCTCCAACGCCATATGTTGCCACATGCTTTAAATAACCATCTTGAAATACAGCAATGTCTGTACTTCCTCCACCAATATCAACAACCACAGTTCCCATTTCTCTGTCATGTTCTGTAAGAGTAGCTTCAGCGGATGCTATACTCTGCAGCACAATTTCTTCAACTTCAATTCCTGCTTTATTACAGCAAGTAACAATATTCTGAATGTGAGATGATGAAGCAGTTATAATATAAACCCTTGCTTCAAGCCTTAATGCCTTCATGCCAACAGGGTCTTTTATTCCATTTACTCCATCTACAATAAACTCAACAGGCAAAATATGAACCGCTTGTCTGTCAGAAGGAATTCTCATGGCAGTTGCTGCTTCAATTGCTAAATCAACATCTTGCTCTGTCACTTCTTTTTTTCTTACCTTGACTGCTGCATTACTGTAAATACCTTTGATATCATTTCCTGAGGCACAGACATAAGCTTTTTTCATCTTTAATCCTGTAGTGGTTTCTATCTCCTGTAAAGCTCTTTTAATAGAAGTGCTCATTGCTTCCATGTCAACTATTTTACCTTTCTTTAAACCAGCAGAAGGATAACTTCTCATAAAATTGATCTTTACTCTTGAATTCTCAATTTTTGCTGAAGCAAAAGCTATTTTTGTTGTTCCAATATCTATTACTGCAATCTCACTCATCTTTCAAATCCTGCTGAACTGGTTTTACTATTACTCTATCAGGAAATCTTAAATCAATGTATTGCACATTTAGTCCTCTTTTTTGAATTTCAGCATTAACAATGAGATACTTGGCAAACTTTATCTCAAAGTCTCCTTTACCTACAATAATTGGAAAATCATTTATGTAAAGAGTAAGAGTATCTGGATTATTGCCTGTTATGGTTATTTCATCTTCAGTTTTTATAAAGCCTTTATTGCTAATAAAATTCAGTAATTTCACAGCTTCCTCAAAAGTTTCCCTGTTTTTAAAGGGATCAATATTTTTTATAACTGGCAATAATAAAGGCTTATGGTTTGCTGATGCCTGAATCTCTTGAGTAAAATCCTCAAGAATCTGAGCTTCATAATCAATTAAATAGGCTTTTTCATTAAACATGGCAACAGCAACTGGACTGGATTCTTTTATATAAATCGTTATTGTACCATTTAAATCTTTTCTTATTATCGCATCCTTTATCCAAGGCGTTTTTTTTAGTCTTTCATATAAGCTCTTAGATGATGGATAAATTATAGAACTTCCCTCCTTTATGCCTATGATTGACCTGATTTCTTTTTCATTAAGATGTTTATTGCCAATAATGACAATATGCCTTACAGTAAGTCCTTCAGAATATAAAAATACTACCATTAAAATGAAAAAAACTCCCACGAGAATTATCCATTTTTTATTCTTCATCTTTCAGTGCAAGCTCAAGAATTTCTTTAACAAGACTTTTAAAATCATAGCCTGAAAGAGACGCTATTTTGGGTAAAAGCGAAGTCTCTGTCATTCCAGGAATTGTATTTACCTCAAGAACATAGGCATTATTCTTCTCATCAACGAGCATATCAACTCTTGTAGCACCTTTACAGCCCAATGCCTGATGAGCTTTAAGCCCAAGCTCTTTAAGTTTTTCATAAACAGAAGCATCTATCTCTGGAGGAAGTATATAATCAGTGAGCCCCTTTGTATATTTTGCTTCATAACTGTAAAACTCCTTTTTAGGTCGAACTTCAACTCCTCCAAGAGCTCTATTGCCAAGAACACCAATGTGAATTTCTTTACCTTCAATATATTTTTCTAAAATTGCCCTGTTGCCATATTTAAAGGCTTCTTTAAGAGCTTCATCAAGTTCTTTTTCGCTTCGAACAATATTTACTCCTACTGAAGAGCCTTCATGTGCTGGTTTTACAACAAGAGGAAAACTGA
Organism: Thermodesulfovibrio sp.; assembly: GCF_049969575.1. Taxonomy (NCBI): domain Bacteria; kingdom Pseudomonadati; phylum Nitrospirota; class Thermodesulfovibrionia; order Thermodesulfovibrionales; family Thermodesulfovibrionaceae; genus Thermodesulfovibrio; species Thermodesulfovibrio sp. Next base: position 60,966 of record NZ_JBMFOO010000002.1, read on the forward strand.
GAGGCTGAAGGCTGAAAGCTGAAGAAAGATAATCACTTTTATAAACTGTTTTAAATGGAGGCACAGGGATGCTATGATATAGAAATATTTTCTTTGTTGCCTCTTTGTCCATTGCCAGAGCTGAAGCAAGAACTCCTGAACCAGTGTATGGAATTCCCATAACTTCAAGCATTCCTTGAACTCCGCCATTTTCTCCCCATCCTCCATGAAGAACCAGAAAGGCTACATCAATTTTTTCCTGTTTTATTTTCTCACAGAGGTCAGTGCCTGCATCTATAAAAACTGTATTAAATCCAAGTTCCCTTAAAGCATTAAAAACTGCCTGCCCACTTTTAAGAGAAACCTCCCTTTCAGATGATATTCCTCCTGCTATTACACCAACTCTCATAACTGTCCTCCTAAAATTTTTATTTCAGGTTCTAATTCAATAGAAAAAAGTTTGAATACTTTTTCTCTAACAATATCCATTAATCTAAGAAAATCACTTGCCTTACCTCTGCCGGTATTTATAAAGTAGTTAGCATGAACAGGACTTACAACTATATCTCCGATTCTCATTCCCTTTAATCCTGCTTTATCTATTAAGGCACCTGCTGAATGCCCCTCGGGATTTTTAAATACACAACCAGCAGATCTATCTGTTAAAGGTTGTGTTTCTATTTTTTTCTTAAGAAATTCCTTCATTTTTTTAAAAGGCTCACCACTTTTTAAGCTGAATCTGGCAGATTTAATAATCCAAGATTCAGGCAGCCCTGAACTCCTGTATTTAAAATTCATATTCTGCTTTTTTAAAACCTTTATCTCCAGCTGATCAGTAATAACTTCCACTTCCTCAAGACTGTCCTTTATTTCATATCCAAAAGAGCCTGCATTGCCTTTTACAGCACCTCCAACTGTTCCCGGGATACCAACAAGTCCTTCCATACCTGAAAGATTTCTTTTCAAAACAAAGGCAGCAAGCCTTTGAAGCTTTACTCCAGCTGAAGCCCTGATTTTAAATTCTTCAATATCTATTCTGTTCATTCTTTTTGTATTGATTATCACTCCTCTGAATCCACTATCACTTATGAGTAAGTTACTACCTCCTCCTATAACATAATAGGCTAATCCCTCGTTTTTTATTACTTCAATCAAATCCACAATACTGTCTTCCTCTGAAAATGCTATTAAATCCGCCTGCCCTCCAATTTTCAAAGTGGTATATTCAGATAGAGGCTCATATTTTTTATAAATCAATCCCTTTTCTTTACAGAAAATTTCAATATTTTTCATAGCCTTTCCAGCAAAGCTTCACCAATTTTATAAACATCTCCTGCTCCAATGGTAAAAACAACATCTCCTTCCTTTATTTCTTTTAAAATATCATCCTTAATCTTTTCTTTGTCTGGATTAAATCTAACATTTACACCAGCATTTTTCAGTTTTTCGTATAAAATTTCACCACTCACTCCTTCAATAGGAGGTTCACTGGCAGGATATATATCCATAAGGAATAAAACATCAGTCTTCCGCAATGTGCTTTTAAATACCTTAATAAACTCTTCCATTAAATCCCTTGTTCTTGTGTATCTGTGAGGTTGAAAGATCACGCAGAGTCTTTCTGGTTTCAACCATAAAGCAGTTTTTATTACAGCCTTTATTTCTGTTGGATGATGTCCATAGTCATCATAAAATTTTATACCCTTTTTTTCTCCTTTAAACTCAAATCTTCTGCCAATTCCTTTAAAACTCTCAAAAGATTCTTTCACTTTTTGCATAGGCACTGAAAGCTCCTTTGCCACAATTATTGTTGCCAGAGCATTCAAAACATTGTGTTTTCCTAAAACAGTAATAGTAAATCTTCCAAGAGATTTCTCTTTGAAAAAGGCATTAAAGGAAACCTTTGGTGGTGAATATTCAATATTTTTTGCATAAAAATCAAAGGCTTTATCAAATCCATATGTCACATATCTTCTTGTTAAATGAGGAATTAAATCCCTTATATGCCTGCACTCTCCACAGAGAATTGAAAGACCATAAAAGGGAACTTTATTTGCAAATTCAACAAAAGCCTTTTTAATTCTTCTGAGATTTTTAAAATAATCAAGATGTTCTCTATCAATGTTTGTTATCACAGAAATAGCTGGAGTAAGCTTTAAAAAACTCCCATCACTTTCATCAGCCTCAGCTACAAGAAACTCACCCTGACCAAGCTTTGCATTGCTTCCAATTGACTTGAGCTTTCCTCCTACAATCACTGTGGGATCAAATCCAGCATCAGTCAAAACAGTGGCAATTAAGGAAGTGGTTGTTGTTTTTCCGTGGGCACCAGCAACCAGAATTGAATATTTCAGTCTGCAGAGTTCAGCAAGCATTTCAGCTCTTGGAATAACAGGAATTCCAAACTCCTTTGCTTTGACAATTTCAGGATTATCAGGCTTTACTGCTGAAGAAAATACGACCACATCTGTTTCATCAATGTTGTCTTTGCTATGCCCGATGAATACTTTTATTCCAAAATTTCTTAATCTTTTAACAGTATCAGACTCTTTTATGTCAGAGCCTGTTACAGTATAACCCATATTATGAAGAACCTCAGCAATACCACTCATCCCAATTCCACCAATACCAACAAAATGAATTTTTTTATAATGATACATTTCTCCTCCTTATCAGGGTTTCAGCAATCTCTATAATTTTTTCTCCTGCTTTTGGTTTCCCAAAGGCAAGACTTGCTCTCTGCATCTCTTTTATGACTTCTGGACTATTTAAAATCTCGTTGATCTTTTTTGCAAGGTTCTGTCCATTTAAATCTCTATCAAGAATAAGTTCACAGGCACCACGACTAAAAAGCCTTCGAGCATTCATCTCTTGATGATTATATGCAGCATAGGGATATGGAATCAGAATTGACGCTTTGCCAATAGCTGTAATCTCTGCTACAGTAGAGGCTCCTGCCCTTGAAATTACTAAATCTGCTACATTGTAAGCCTCTGCCATATCATATATAAAGGGTAAAACAGTGGCTTTGAATGAAAGATTTTTATATTCAGCAGAAACCCAGTTTAAATCGTTCTGTCCTGTTTGATGAATTATCTGAATCCTGTCCTTTAAAGGAAGCAAATATGGAAGAGCTTCTGTCATAGCTTTATTTATTTTTCTTGCACCAAGACTTCCTCCAAAAATCAGTATAGTGAGTTTTCCTTCTTTTATATTAAAAAGTTGTTTCGCTTTTTCTAAATCGCCTTCTAAGATTTTTTTTCTAATTGGCGTTCCAGTAAGATAAACCTTTTGTTTTGGAAAATAATCAATGGTTTCAGGATAACTTACTGCAACTGCTGAAGCAACTCTTGCAAGTATCTTATTTGCAAGTCCTGGAACAGTATTTTGTTCAAGAATAATTGTAGGGATTTTTTTTAAAGCAGCTGTTAAAACAACAGGAAAAGAAGCATACCCTCCTACACCAAAAACAACATCCGGTGAAAAAGCCTCTAAAATATTTTTTGATTCAGATATGGATTTAAAAAGAGTTATAATACTCTTTAGTTTTTGTCCAGCGGACTTTCCAACAAATCCTTGAATAGATATAAATTTTAATTCATATTTTGTCTTAGGAATAACCTTTGATTCCAATCCTCTTTGAGTTCCTACAAAAACAATCTTTGCTTCAGGATATTTCTGATCAATACATTCTGCAAGAGCCAATCCAGGAAAAAGATGTCCTCCTGTTCCACCACCAGCTATGATAACTTTCATGAAAATCTTTTACCTCTCCAGTATTTATATGTTCTTAATTTTGTTTTTCTCTGAGGTAATACCTCTGTCAAGCCTTTATCCGAGTTGAATCTTGAAAGATTAAGCAAAACTCCAATAGCAATAAAATTAATAACCAGAGCAGAACCACCATAGCTTATAAAGGGCAGAGGAAGTCCCTTTGTTGGTGCCATACCTGTTACAACAGCAAAGTTTATCAATGCCTGAATAGAAATCATAATTGTAATCCCTGAAGCAAGAAAGTAATAAAAAGGCTCTGACTGTTTCATAGCAATGTTTAATCCTTTGAGACATATCAAAAAAAATAAAACAACCACCGTAGCTGCTCCTATAAATCCCATCTCTTCTCCAATATGAGCAAATATAAAATCAGTATGTATTTCAGGTAAAAAGGCAAGCTTTTGTTTTCCTTCTCCAAGTCCCTGGCCTGTAAGACCTCCGCTTCCAAGTGCAATCAATGATTGAACAAGCTGGAATCCACTTCCCTGAGGATCAGCCCAGGGGTCAAGAAAAGAGATTATTCTTTTCCACCTGTAAGGCTCCTTAGCAAGATAGAACACAATAGGAATAGCAAGCAAAACAGTGCCTCCTAAGAATCTTAAGCTTACTCCTCCTATAAAAAGCATAAGGAAAGTAATTATTCCCAGCGTCATTGCTGCACCAAAATCCGGCTGTTTTAGAAAAATCAACTGAAAAATAGCCATCAATCCTATGGGAATTATAAAATGCTTGATACTTTCTTTATTGTAGCCATCTCTACTCAAATACCATGCAAGAAAAAAGACCATAGCAAGCTTTACAAGCTCTGAAGGCTGAAATGAACTGGGCCACAATCTGAGCCATCTTCTGGCTCCTCCTGCAGTAACTCCCAGAGGAGTAAAAACTGCTATAAGCATTATAAAAGAAATAATAAGCAATGGGAAAACAATTTTTTTTAATTTTTCTGGTGATAAAAAGATAAACACAATCATAAAGAAAAAACTTATAATTAATGTAAAAAGTTGTCTTTGTAAATAAATCATTCCTCCCTTATTTGCATATTTTGCCTTAACAGAGGCTAAAACAGAAGTAGAACTGTAAACTGCAATAAGTCCGATTACAACAAGCAAAGCCACTACAATTATAAGTGTTTTATCAATAGAGCCTCTTTTCATAATGAGTTCACAATATCCTTAAATACTTCTCCCCGATGTTCAAAATTCCTGAACATGTCAAAGCTTGCGCATCCAGGAGAAAGAAGCACTACATCTCCTTCACTGGCAATTTCTTTTGCTTTCAATACAGCAGATTTCATATCGTTCTCAAAATAATAGGGTACTAAATCTCCAAGAGCATCTGCTATTTTTTGCTTTGCCTCACCAATAAGCACTAAAGCCTTTACTTTCTTTTTTACAATCTCCCTTAACTGAGAAAAATCTCCATCTTTGTCTCTTCCTCCGGCAATTAAAATCACATTGTCAGGGAAACTTTCAAGAGACTTCGCTACTGCATCAACATTGGTTCCCTTTGAATCATTTACATAGACTACCCCGTTTATTTCCCTTACAAATTCCATTCTATGCGGAAGCCCTGGAAATTCTTTAACAACTTCTTTTATGCTTTCTCCTCTGCATCCAGCACAAAGAGCAAGTAAAGCTGCTGCCATTATATTTTCAATGTTATGAACTCCCTTTATTTTAAATGTGCTTACAGGAAGCACTGTATTTTCCATCTCTGAAAAAATGCTCTGAGGAATCTCTTCTCTTGGATTGAACCGAACTTCATTGTCTTTTAAATAAGCTCCATAGACACGTTGAAATCTACTAAAGTAAAAAATCTGTGGAAGTTTACCTTTTTTCAGATAAACGTTTCTTAAATATTCAATAACAGCTACTGTATTTTTGTCATCCATATTTAAAACTAAATAATCATCTCCTGTCTGATTTTGAAAAATTTTTGCTTTTGCTTCAATATATTCTTTCATTTGACAGTATCTATCCATGTGATCTCGAGTAATATTTAAAATTGTTGCAAGCTCTGGTTTGAAGTTTTTTATTCCTTCAAGTTGAAAACTTGAAAGCTCCAAAACAAGATATTCAATATCCAGCTGTTTATTTAAAATTTTTAAAACAGCATCTGCCATGGGATACCCGATGTTTCCTGCAAGGCATACTCTTTTACCATCTTTTCTTAAAAATTCATAAACAAGTGTTGAAGTTGTAGATTTTCCATTAGAACCTGTAATGCCTACTGTCTTTACCTCTGGATTCACTAAATTCAGTATCTGCCAGCTAAGTTCTATCTCACCAATAACTGGAATTCCCTTATAGATTGCTGAAACAATTGAAGGAGTACTTAATGGAACTCCTGGACTTACAACAACCACTTCAGCATCCTCAAAAGCTTCTGGTGGATGTCCACCTCCTATTATTTTAAAGCGTTCAAAGCATTCAAATTGTTTAAGTTGTTCAATATCTTTTAAGATTTCTTCTTCGCTTTTTTTATCATTTATTGTTAATGTTGCACCAAGACTCAATAGGAGTTTTGCTACTGCCAGGCCACTTTTACCAGCTCCTATGATTGCTACTTTTTTGTTTTCCAGCTCAGATAGTTCGTTTATTATTTTTTGCATTTTTTACCCTCTTCTTGGAAGTCTTTTTCACTTTATTTTTATTTACCTTTACTTTTTTACTTAATTTTTGTTTGCTTTTGTAAGAAACTGGCATTACTGGTTTTTCTTCTGAAAGTTTGACCACAGGCTCTCCTTTACCTGCAAGAACATCTTCTGCTCTGGCAATTAATTGTTGGGTATCTTCCCACAGTTTTTCCCTGTTAGTATCTCCAAGAATTGCTGTATAAACAAGTCTATCCTTTACCTTATAAGCACTAACAAAACAATGCCTTGCTTTTCTTGTGTATCCTGTTTTACCTCCTATCATATTATCCTCTGACCATAGCAGATGATTGGTATTTTGAATAAAGTGTTCTCTGCCATTTTGAGCTTTTACCAGATAAACACGGGTATTTATAGCTTCCTTTATAAGTGGATAGGCAAGAGCATGAGACATTATTTTTGTTAAGTCATAAACAGTTGTGCACTGTCCTTTACCTGGCAGCCCACTGGCATTTATAAATTTCGTATCCTTTGCTCCAATATACTTTACTTTTTCATTCATAAGCTTTACAAAATTTTGCTCACTTCCTGCTGTAGCTTCTGCCAGAGCAACTGCTGCAGAGTTTACAGAACGCATCAAGGCAAGATAAACAAGATCTCGCACTGTATAAACTTCTCCTCGCATCAGTTTAGGTGAAACACCTGGGGTTTGAGCTGCTTTTTTTGATATTGTTACTTTCTGCTGAGGGTCAAGTTTTTCAAGAGCAACCATAACTGTGACAAGTTTTGTTGTGCTTGCTGGTGGAAGTTTCATGTGAGGATTCTTACCATAAAGAATTTTACCTGTCTGAGCATCCACTGCAACAGCACTTGGAGCATCAATATCCTGAGAAGAGTATGCAGCAGAAGCATAAAGCAAAAATACAAATAAAAAAACCATCTTTGAAAAAATTCCTAAAATACTTGAAAGGTTTAACATGTCCTCACCTCAGTTTTAAAGTTAAAAGACTTAAAAGAGCAAGTATTATTCCTATTATCCAGAATCGAACGATAACTTTCGGCTCTGGCCACTTTTTTAACTCAAAATGATGATGAAGGGGAGCCATGCGAAAAATTCTCTTGCCATTCGTTAATTTAAAATAACTCACCTGAAGAATTACAGATAAAGCCTCCACAACAAATATTCCACCAACCAGAGCCAGAACTATCTCGTGTTTTGTTATAACTGCAAGGCTTCCAAGAGCTCCTCCAAGACTGAGTGAGCCTACATCTCCCATAAAAACTTCAGCAGGATAAGAATTATACCATAAAAAACCAAGACAGGCTCCAAGCATTGCTCCACAGAAAACTGCCAGTTCCCCTGTGCCCGGGATATAAAGAACATAGAGATATTTAGCAAATACAGCATGACCTGATATATAAAGAAGAACAGCATTTACAATAGAGGCAATTCCTACAAGACCTGCTGCAAGTCCATCCATTCCATCTGTAAGATTAACAGCATTTGAAGTTCCAACCATTACAAAAATAGCAAAAGGCAGATAAAATACTCCAAGATCAATAAGCCATTGTTTGAAAAATGGAATACTTAAAACAGTGGTATAAGGATCCTTTGGATTAAAATAGAGAAAAAGAGTTACAGATAAAGCAAGTAAAAATTGAGCAACCAATTTATATCTACCTGGTAGTCCTTTGTAATTTTTTCTTGTTATTTTTAAGTAATCATCTACGAATCCTATAAAACCAAAGCCTAAAAAACTAACAATCATAATCCATACATAATGATTTCTCAGATTAGCCCATAAAAGGACTGAGAGGAAAACTGATGCAATTATTATTATTCCTCCCATTGTAGGAGTCCCTTCTTTCTTAAGGTGTGTTTTTGGCCCATCATCTCTTATATGCTGGGTAAGACTTAATCTTTTAAGCCATCTTATGCAAGAAGGAGCAATAATAAATGTAAAAAAGAAAGATGTAAGTATTGCAAGCATTGTCCTAAAAGTAATGTAGCGAAATACATTAAGTACTGAAAACTGGTCACTTAAACTGTAAAGAATTTCATAAAGCATTACCTTTTTCCTCTTTCCTTAGATTGTTCAAGTAATATATCAAGAATTTGCTCCATTTTCATGGCTCTTGAACCTTTTATTAAAATAATTTCAGAACCTGTAAGCTGTTCTTTTAAAAACTGAGCTGCCAGGGCAGGCTCATCAAAAACCTCTCCTTTAACATATCTTAAAGCATTCTTCATAAATGTGCCTACTCCAACAAAAACTTCAATCCCTAACTCATGAATCCATTTACCAATTTCTTCATGAGCTACTGGAGCAAACTCTCCAAGTTCAAGCATATCACCGAGCACTGCAACTGCTTTTCTTGTTTTTTTTCTCCTTGCAAGTTCCTCTAAAGCTACCCTCATTGAAGAAGGATTAGCATTGTAAGCATCAAAAAATATTTCCATTCCATTAATTTTTATTATTTCTCCACGCATGGCTACAGGGTTGAAGAACTCTGAAACTTTCTGGACAATACATTTTGACACACCCAAGAAGGTTGCAACAGCAGCAGCTGCTGTTATGTTATAAATGTTGTATATTCCTGTTAAAGAAGTTTTTACAGGAAAGCTCAGAATATCAGTGCAAAAATCAAATTCAACATAGTCATCATAAAAATTAATTTTTTCAGCTCTAAAATCACACTGACTTCCCAATCCAAATGTTAAAATCTCTCCCTTGTAATCTTTAAGCCCCTCCATGAGAAAGCCATCATCGCCATTTACAAAAACTGTTTTAACAAAAGGAAGTATTTCAAGCTCTCCCTTTCTTACTCCTTCAATTGAGCCAAATCCTTCAATGTGCTCGTATCCAATGTTTGTAATCACTGCATAATCTGGATACACTATTTCGCAAAGTTCTTTTATATCTCCATGTCTGTTAGTTCCAAGTTCAAGAACCATTATCTCGGTATCATGTTCAATTTTACTAAGGCAGAGAGGAACTCCTATATTGTTATTGAAATTTCCCTCTGTCTTAAGAATCTTATATTTTTTTGACAACATGCCAGCAATTAATTCCTTTGTTGTAGTTTTACCATTACTTCCAACAACTGCAATAACTTTTCCTCTAAATTTTTTTCTTAAATATCTCGCCAGATTCTGTAATGCTTTTAGAGTATCATCAACCAGAACTACTGTTTTATTTTGAAAACTTATATCTGCTTGTTTAGAAATCACTGCACCACATGATTTTTGTAATGCCTCAATTAAAAAATCATGACCATCTCTTTTAGAACCTTTTAAAGCAAAAAATAAATCATTCTCTGTAATTGTTCTTGTATCAATTGATGCTCCTCTGAATACTTCTTCCCCTAAGGAAATTAACTTTCCTGCTGTGGCTTTTATTAAATCTTCAAGAGTAAACATAGCTTATTTCAATCCTTTCAAAGCCTTTGTCAAAACTTCTTTATCACTTAGATGGTATCTCCTCCCTTTTATTTCCTGATAGTCTTCATGCCCTTTACCAGCAACAATTAAAATATCTCCATTTTTGCATATTCTTGTAGCGATCCATAAACTCATAGCCCTGTCTGGAACAACAATGTAGTTATCCTTTGAGATGCCTTCTTCTATATCTTTAATTATTTCTCCTGGTTCTTCCCATCTTGGATTATCAGAAGTAAGAATAACCATATCGCTTAACTCTGTAGCAATTTTTCCCATCTCAGGTCTTTTACCTTTATCACGATTACCACCGCAACCAAAGACTGTTATTATTCTGCCATCCTTTGATAAATTCTCTTTTAATTTTTTTACACTTAAAAGCAATCTCTCAAGAGCATCAGGTGTGTGTGCATAATCAACAAAAACAAGAAAATCCTGCCCAACATCAACTTTTTCAAATCTTCCCTCTGGAGAGCATACCTCTGAGAGAGCAGACACAATAATATCAGGTGGTATGTTTAAGCTAAAAGCAACAGACACAGCAGAGGCAACATTATAAATATTTGGAACTCCTAAAAGAGGTGTTTTAACAAATAATTCTTCATCATTAATGGAAAAAACAATCTCTGTTTCTTTAAACTTCAATCTATAATTTTTCACATAAATATGTGCCTCAGGATTTTGCAGAGAATACAGAATTTTTTCATTTTTTATTTCTTGCGCAAGCCTTCTTCCATATTCATCGTCTATGTTTATAACCGCAATGCCTTCTTCTTTAAGTAAATCAGTGAAAAGTCTTTTTTTTGCCTGAAAATAATCATCCATATCCTTATGAAAATCAAGATGGTCTCTTGAAAGATTCGTAAATACAGCTACATCAAACTGAGTATAATCAACTCTTTTTAAAGCAAGAGCATGGGAAGAAACCTCTGAAATAACATATTCCACACCTTTTTGGACCATCTCATGAAGAAGTCCTTGAAACTCAGGAGCCTCTGGAGTTGTATGAATTGCTGCTTTTTCTTCTTCATCGATCAAATATTTAATTGTTCCAATAATTCCTGTTTTTTTCCCGTATTTCTTCAATATTTCTCTTATGAGATAAGAAGTGGTGGTTTTTCCATTTGTTCCTGTTATCCCTATCATTTTAACTTTCTCAGAGGGATTTCCATAAAATCTTGAACTAAGCCACGCAAGAGCATTCCTTGTGTCATTAACAGCTATCCATGTAACAGAGTCGTTTTGAGGTAAAATTTTTCCCTTCTCATAAACAATTGCAATGCTACCATTTTTTATTGCTTCTTCAATAAAAAGATGACCATCGGTTTTTCCACCTGATATTGCAACAAAAATACTTCCTTCTTTTACATCCTTCGAATTGTAACATAGATTTAATATTTCCCTGTTTATGTCTCCTTTAACATCAAAATCTTTTCTTAAAAGTTCTCTTAAGATCATCGTCTTACTACCGCAACTTTCTCATTTGTTTGTGTATCAAAAGTTACAACAAGACCCTTTTGTCTGGCATCATCTCTTGGAACATTAAGATAAGCCAGAGCTTCATCAGCAATTGCTTTGAATACAGGCGCAGCAACAACTCCTCCATAGTGAGCACCTTTTGGATCCTGAATTACAACTATCATGGCAATACGGGGATTCTGAGCAGGAATAAATCCAACAAAAGAGCTTACAAATCTGTCTTTTGAGTATCTGTGAGTTTTTGGATCATATTTTTGAGCAGTTCCTGTTTTACCTGCAACGTCATTTCCATCAAGCTTTGCTTGAGTAGCTGTGCCTCCTTGTTCTGTAACTTTTTTAAGTATTTCTCTCATTATTTTCGCTGTTTTGTCGGAAATAATTTTTTGTCTCTGAATAACGCTTTTGTATAAAATATTTCCATCAGGAGAGCGAATATCAGACACTACAAAAGGCTTTACAAGATAACCTCCATTGGCAATTGCAGAGTAGGCTCTAAGGATTTGCAATGCTGTAACTCCCACCTCCTGTCCAATTGGAATGGCTCCTATGGATGTGCCAGACCATTTTTGTGGGGCTCTTATATAGCCTGATATCTCTCCGGGAAGGTCTATTCCGGTTTTTTCACCAAAGCCAAATTTTTTTATGTATTGATAAAGTTTTTCCTTTCCAAGCATCATTGCTATCTTTATTGTTCCCACATTTGAAGACTTCTGAATAACTTCTTCAAAAGTAAGAACTCCATTTCTGTGAACATCTTTTATTTTTTTACCCCCTACTTCTATATAACCCTGAGAACAATCAAATTTAGTATAAGGCTTTACAATGCCTTCTTCCAGTGCTGCAGTTGCTGTAACTATTTTAAATGTTGAACCTGGTTCATACAGGTCTGTTATTGCTCGATTTCTTATTATACCAATATTTTTTATTGATTTTAAATTATTGGGATCATAGGTTGGTCTGTTTGCAAGAGCAAGAATCTCACCTGTAAATGGATCCATCATTATTGCAGTAGCAGAAGAAGCCTGCCATTTTTTTACTGCTTCATCAAGGTATTTTTCAACAATGTATTGTAAACCTTCATCAATTGTTATAAAAACATCATTTCCTTTTACATCTTTTAAATCTCCCTGAGAAAGTTTTTTCCCTCTGGCATCTACAGTAACTGTTTTCAAAGTTTTTTCTGCTCTAAGATATTGATCATATTGTCTTTCTAATCCTTCCATGCCCTGTTCATCGATATTCACAAATCCAATCACATGAGATGCTAAAAATCCTTTTGGATAAAATCTTGCGCCTTCTATTACAGAACCAACTCCTTCAATCTTTAAAGCTTTTATTTTTTCTGCCAGATCTGAATCAACTTTTCTCTGAAGCCATAAAAATCTTATGTTTTTTTCTGACAATTTTTCTATCTGCTCAGGGTTAACTTTAACATAGTTTTTTAAAACATTAACTGCCTGGACTGACTTTAAAGATGCAGGATCAATGAATAGAGACTCCTTTTCAAGAGAAATTGCCAGTTCCCTGCCCATTCTGTCATATATGTTACCTCTCTTTGGAATAATCTCTTCCTTTTTTATTTGCTGAATTTTTGCTCTTGCAAAATAAGCCTCGTGTTCAACAAACATGATTAAACCAAGACGAAAAATAACAGAAGCAAAACATATTAAAAGGATTATTTTCAGTAAAATAAACCTTTTCTGCATTTTTAATTCTTTTTGTTAAAACTTATTGTTTTTACTAAATTCTCAGGTCTCCCTTCTATATAAACAACTTTTTTTCTGTCAGGAAATACCAGCAAATGCTCCTCGGCATTATTAATTCTTACAAAGGATGTTAAGCTTGACTTTTGAGCAAGTAAATTCTTGTTTTCCCTGAGTAAAGCTTTTTTTTTCTCTTCAAGACTGCTTAGTCTGTACTCTACAGAAATTACATTTGACCTTACCCATAAAATGGCAAAAATTGCAAAGAGAACAAAAACTATTGAAATAAAATATTTCATATTTTTTCACCTCCTCTGAGTCTTGCACTTCTTGATGAAGGATTTCTGGAAACTTCTTCAAGAGATGGTAAAATAGGTTTTTTAGTGACAATCCTGAGAATACCTGCATGTTGTTTTTCTCTGAAAAAATTCTTTACAACTCTATCCTCACCTGAATGGTAGGAAATAACGCATATCCTTCCACCTGATTTTAATAATTCCAATGCCTGGGAAAGTCCTTCTCTTAATTCGTCAATTTCTTTATTCACTTCTATTCTTATTGCTTGAAAAACCTGAGTTGCAGGATGAAGCCTTCCATGTCTTGGAATGATTCTTTTAATCAAGCCTGCAAGTTCCTTACATGTATCAATTGTTTTTTTGCCTCTCTGTCTCACAATCTCTCTTGCTATTCTTCTTGAAAAGGGTTCATCACCATATTCTCTTAAAATTCTTTCAAGCTCTCTCTCTGAATACTTGTTTATCACATCCCAGGCTGTTAAAGAACCTGTTTGATCCATTCTCATATCAAGATTTTCATCTGAATAAAAACTAAATCCCCTTGAAAAATCCTTTAGCTGAAGCATTGAAACTCCTAAGTCAAAAAGAATTCCATCAATATTTTGAATATTCAGCTCTTTTAAAATCTCTTTGAGCTGAGAAAATCTTGCTCTTTTTAAAATAACTCTTGAATCATTTAGATACTGCTGTGCTATCTGTATTGCAGATTCATCTCTGTCAATGCCAATTAATCTTCCGTTAGAGCCGAGTCTTTTAAGTATTTCCATAGAATGACCACCACAGCCTACAGTTGCATCAACATAGACTCCATGAAATACAGGATTAAGAAGTTCTATCACTTCTTTAACCATCACAGGAACATGTATTTTATAATCCATACTTTGCAAGACCATCTTGTATCCTCTTTATATCTACCTTTGAAGGATCTGTAATGCTATCCCATGTAGGCTTATCCCATATTTCTACTCTGTCAATCTGCCCAACAATAACAACCTCTGAATTAATTCCAGCATCCTGCCTGTGTTCGTAGGGAATAAGAATCCTCCCTTGTTTATCTAATTCGCATGGAACAGCAGAAGCTATAACTCTTCTTAAAAAATACATTACTGCTTCGTCAGACTTTGGAAGTTGCCTTATTTTTTCTTCAAGCTTTAGCCATTCTTCAAGAGGATAAAGATGCAACGCCTTATCAAATGGAGCATTTGTAAGATAAAGTTTGCCTGAAGAGTACTTTGTTGACAAAACCTCTCTAAGAGGAGCTGGTAGAATAACTCTTCCTTTTTGATCAAGATTATGGTAATATTTTCCTATGAAAGATATCATGCTCCACTTTCCACCACTATTTACCACCAATATTATACTAAGGTGAAATTTTTGTCAAGAGGTTATTTATATGAGTAAAAAAATTTTTGAAATTTTTGAAAAAAAGCTTGAAAAACTTAAACAAGAAAATCTCTACCGTTCAATAAATGATATGGAATCAAGGAATATGATGGAGATTACAATTGATGGAAAAAAGTACATAAATTTTTCATCCAACGACTATCTTGGATTGAGTCAGCATCCAGTTGTAAAAGAAGCAGCAAAGACAGCAGTTGAACTCTTTGGCGCAGGAGCTTCTGCATCAAGACTGCTGAGTGGTGGCACGATTTTACATAAAAAACTGGAAGAACTTTTATGTGAATTTAAAGGCACTGAAAGCTCCATTGTTCTTAACTCCGGTTATACAGCTAATACTTCCTTAATTCCAGCACTGGCTGATGAAGAAGATATAATCTTCAGTGACGAACTTAATCATGCAAGCATAATTGATGGAGTGAGACTCAGTAAAGCAAAAAAAATTATTTATAAACACGCTGATATGAATGATTTATGCAAAAAGATAAAAGAAACTTCATGTAATGGCAAAAAAATTATAATAACAGATACAGTCTTCAGTATGGATGGAGATATTGCGCCACTGCAAGAGCTTTATGAAATATGCAAGTCTGAGGAGGCAATTCTTTATATTGATGATGCTCATGGAACAGGTGTTCTTGGACAGGGACATGGTGCGTGGAAACACTTTAATCTTCCTCAAGACAAACTGGTAATTCAAATGGGTACGCTTTCAAAAGCAATTGGTAGCTTTGGAGCTTTTGTATGCGGAGCAAACATTTTTATACAATGGTTTATAAACTCTGCAAGAGGACTTATTTTTTCAACTGCTTTGCCAGCAAGTGTAATTGCCTCTGCTTACGCTTCTGTAAAAATCATTATGGAAGATAAAACTATTATTAAAAAACTCTGGCAAAATATTGAAAAAGTTATGGAAGCCATAAAAAACCTGGAGCTAAAAACAACAAACACACAAACTCCCATCATTCCAATTCTCTTCAATAATGTAGAAGAAGCAACAAAGGCTTCAAAAATCTTTAATGATTTAGGTATCTATGCACCTGCTATCAGACCACCTACAGTAAAAATGCCAAGGATCAGAATCACCATAAGTGCAGGACATACAGACAGAGATATTGAAATACTTGTTGAGGCTTTTAACCTCCTTTGCCAGCAACTTCGCCCAGTTTGAATATAGGAAGATAAAGAGATATGACAATAAATCCTATTGTAACGCCAAGAAATACTATTAAAGCAGGCTCAAGCATGCTCATAAGATTTGCAACAGCATTGTCAACTTCCTCATCATAAAAATCAGCAACTTTATTAAGCATCTCATCTGTCTTACCTGTTGACTCTCCAACACTTACCATCTGAACAAAGATTGGCGGGAAAATTACAGGCCTTGATTTTAAAACCTCTGTAAGAGATTTACCTGCAGTGACATCCTCTCTCATTTCAATAACAATATCTTCTATAACTTTATTTCCTGAGGCTCTTGCTGAAATCTCCATGCTGTTAAGTATGGGGACTCCGCTGCCAAGAAGTGTTCCAAGTGTTCTTGAAAATCTTGAAAGAGAGGCTTTGAGCAAAATAACTCCTAAAAGAGGAATTTTTAAAAAAATGCTATCCGTTATTTTTTTACCTTTAGCAGAGCTTCGCAAAAATTTTATAAATATGAAAAATCCAATAACGCCTAAAAGTATAAAAATTCCTGATCTTGCCATAAAATTGCTCATAGCAATGGTGATTTTTGTAGGAAGAGGAAGATCAAGTCCCATTTCAGCAAACAACTTTGCAAATGTTGGAATAACAAATATCATAATAATTGCCACAACAACAACAGCAACAGCTATTACCAGAGCTGGATATATCATAGCGCCGATGATTTTTCTGCGTAGTTTTATCATTTTTTCAAAATAATCAGCCATTCTTTGAAGAACCTTATCAAGCATTCCACCTTCCTCACCTGCTCTAACCATATTTACAAAAAGTGAACTAAATACTCTTGGATGTTTTTTCATTGCATCAGCCAGGGAGGAGCCTTTTTCTATATCGTTTCTTAAATTTATAAGAACTTTTTTAAAACTTTTATTTTTGACCTGACCAATCAATGCATCAAAAGCCTGAACAACAGGCACACCTGAGGAAAAAAGAGTTGCAAACTGGCGAGTAAAAAACAGAATATCTTTCTGAGAGACTCCTTTCAAACTGAAAAACTTCTTTTCTTCCTTTTCTTTTACATACCTTAGAATTATTCCCTTTTTTCTTAAGGCTAAAAGAAGTTCTCCTTCGTTTTCAGCTTCTGTTTCACCTGTTACTGGAAGTCCTTCTTCTGTTCTACCTTTCCAGATAAAAGTTGTAGGCATTTAAAAACCTCTCAATTTTTTATAAAAATACAATTTTAAACCCAAAGAAAGCAAGTCCTAATGGAATAATAAATACCATAATTTTCAAAAATCTTTTCAATGAATTGTTTTTTACATACTCTGTAACAAGCCCATTTAATCCATAAAAACCGTGATATAAAGCTGACAGAAGAAAAACAATATTGAAAACCTTCCAGGATGGCTCGCTCAGCCTTTGAATTACAGCTTCATAGGAATATGCCTCAGGTTGAATAAAGTGCATCATAAAAAAATGATAAACTAAACCAAAAGCAAGAATCACACCTGTTATTCTATGTAAAAGCCAGCTCCACATTAGAATACCTCCTTTAAGAAGTAAAAAGCACCAATAAACCATAAAACTGCTACAAATGCTGCTCCAGCATAAACCATTTGTTTTTGATACTTTGTTGACACTCCTATTTCAAGAAGTGTAATTCTTATTCCTGCAAAAACATGTTTCAAAACCACTGCAAAAAGAACAAGTTCGCCAATTTTAATAACAGGATTTTTCATCAATGCCATTATTTTATTATATGCCGCAGCGTCCTTTAAATGGCTTAAGACATAAATGTGGGCAATTAGATAAGATGTAAGAATTATTCCTGTAACTCTGTGCACAAGCCAAGCAATTGAACCTGTATTCCATTTATATCTCATTTTTCACCTCCAGTAAAGCCTTTTTTTACTGCCTGTCGTTTTAATTTTAAAATGTGCTTTGTAATGTCAATCTCCTTTGGACAGACTTCAACACAGTTAAAGATTGAATGACAACGCCACAGTCCGTGTTCTCCTGTAATTGCCTCAAGTCTTTGCTCTGTTGCTCTGTCACGACTGTCAAAAATGAATCTGTAAGCTTTAAGAAGAGCGCTTGGTCCAAGATATTCTTTGTCAGCCCAGAATACTGGACAAGATGTGGTGCAACTTCCACACATAATGCATGTTATTGACTCAAGAATTTTATGCTGATCCTCTGGTGATTGAATCCTTTCCCTTTCAGGTGCAGGCTCATCATTTATCAAATAGGGCAGAACCTTGTCATTTTTTTCAAAAAATAAGGTCATGTCAACAACAAGATCTTTTATTACTGGTAAAGAAGGTAAAGGCTCAATTTCTATAACTTCTGGCAGATCCTTTACCAGTGTTTGACAGGCAAGCCTGTTTTTACCATTGATTTTCATTGCACAGGAACCGCATACTCCATGAGCACAGGATTTTCTGAATGTGAGAGTTCCATCTCTTGTCTCTTTAATCTTAATAAGTCCATCTAAAACCCTTTCCATGCTGTTAAGCTTAATTCTAAACTCATCCCATCTTTGAGGGGGATCTTCATCTGGTAAATATCTTTTGATTCTAAAGGTGTAATATTTTTCCATCAGTATTTCCTCTCCTCTGGTTTAAATCTTGTTATTTTAACGGGTTTAAATTTGAAAGAAATGCCTTTATCAGTAAGAAAAGCAAAGGTATGCTTGAGCCAGTTTTCGTCGTCTCTCTTTGGATAATCTTCCCTGTAGTGAGCGCCCCTGCTTTCTGTTCTCTGTAAAGCACTGCAGGTTATTACTTCTGCGAGGGTGAGCATGTGTCCGAGTTCTATGGCTTCAAGAAGCTCTGTATTGAAGGTTTTTGATTTATCAGTAATGGCTATCTCTTTATATCGTTCTTTTAAGTTCTGGATTTCTTCAAGAAGTGTTTTCAGTCCTTCCTCAGTTCTAAATACAGAGCATTTATCCATCATAACTGATTGTAAATCTTTTCTTACAGAGGCAATACTTTCTCTTCCATTGGAGTTTTTAATCATATTAATGCAGTCAACAACTGCCTGAATTCTTTCTTTCTTAACCTTTCCTGTTGTGTTTGATTTAAGAATTTCTGAGACAGCTTTTCCTGCTCTTCTTCCAAATACAACAGTATCAAGTAAGGAATTGCATCCAAGCCTGTTTGCTCCGTGAACAGACACGCAAGCACACTCACCAGCAGCATAAAGTCCGTAAACAACAGAGCCATCAACATCTCTTAAAACTCTGCCATCATTGTCTGTTGGAATTCCACCCATTGCATAATGAGCAGTGGGAACAACAGGAATTGGTGCCTGAGAAGGATCAATTCCCATGTAGATTTTACAGAAGGTGGTTATTTCTGGAAGCCTTTCTTCAAGAATTTTTCTGTCCACATGTCTGAGATCAAGGTAAACATAGTCTTTACCATCAATACCTCTTCCTTCTTTTATTTCAGTAAGAATCGCACGGGACACCATATCACGGGGAGCAAGGTCTTTTATGGTTGGTGCATACCTTTCCATAAATCTCTCGC
This sequence comes from Thermodesulfovibrio sp., assembly GCF_049969575.1. Lineage (NCBI taxonomy): Bacteria > Pseudomonadati > Nitrospirota > Thermodesulfovibrionia > Thermodesulfovibrionales > Thermodesulfovibrionaceae > Thermodesulfovibrio > Thermodesulfovibrio sp. Next base: position 80,303 of record NZ_JBMFOO010000002.1, read on the forward strand.
CCTTTCCATTAATCAGAACTCCTCCTTCACCTCTTGCTCCTTCAGTAATCAATATTCCAAGTCCGTAAAGTCCTGTAGGATGGAACTGAAAGAACTCCATGTCTTCAAGAGGAAGTCCCTGCCTGAAAAGCATGCTCAGACACTCACCTGTGCTTGCATAAGCATTGGAGGTGACTTTAAAAATCTTTCCATATCCACCACTTGCTATTATCACTGCTTTGGACTCAAATACATGAATTGAACCATCCTTTATGTTTATTGCAATAACTCCCTGAATAGCATTGTTTTCTATAACAATATCAAGAACTTCAAACTCCTGAAAAAATTTTACACCTTTAAGCTGACACTGTTCATAAAGGGCAAAAAGCACTGCATGGCCAGTTCTGTCAGCAGAATAACAGGCTCTGCGAACAGGTGCTTTACCAAACTCCCTTGTGTGTCCCCCGAATCTTCTCTGTGCAATCTTCCCTTCAGGTGTCCTGGAAAAAGGCACACCCATGTGTTCAAGTTCAATTATTGTTGGAATGGCATCATAGCACATAATTTCAATGGCATCCTGGTCTCCTAAAAAATCGCTTCCCTTAACAGTATCATAGGTATGCCACTCAGGAGAGTCCTCTTCTTCATTACCTAAAGCAGCACCAATTCCTCCCTGTGCTGCTGTTGAATGGGAACGAGTTGGATAAAGTTTGCTTAAAACTCCAACTGTTCCTTGATTGATACATTCAATGGCAGCACGACAACCTGCAAGCCCTGAACCAATAATAATTGTGTCAAAGTAGTGTCTGTTAATCTCCACCTATACTCCTCCCTATTTGCAAAAATTATTTTATTTTGTATAATTTATAACACAATGTCAAGCATGGGAGGACAAAAATGGGATATGTACCAAGTCCAAGTTACAGTATAACGGTCCGTGTTGAAATTGAAAATCGCATTGGAATGTTTGCAAAAATTGCTTCAGCCATAAGTGGAGCAGGTGGAGACCTTGGTTCAATTGATATTGTAAAAGTGGAAAAAGGAAAAATAATAAGAGACATAACAGTGAATGCAAGGGATGAAGAGCATGAAAAGAAAATTATCAAGGCACTCAAACACATTGAAGGAATCAAAATCCTCAGGGTAATGGATAAAACATTTCTTGTCCATGAAGGTGGTAAAATCGGAACTTATAATAAAATTAATGTTAAAGGTAGAGAAGACCTCTCCAGAGTCTACACTCCAGGTGTTGCCAGAGTCTGCCTTGATATTAAGAAAAATCCTGAACATGTTTACAGATACACCATCAAAGGAAACACTGTAGCAGTAATTACCGATGGAACAGCAGTGCTTGGACTTGGAAACATAGGACCTGATGCAGCAATGCCTGTGATGGAAGGCAAGTGTATGCTTTTTAAAGAATTTGGTGGGGTGGATGCTTTCCCAATTGCAATAAGAACAACTGATGTAGATGAGCTTGTGGATATAATCAAAAAAATATCAACTCCCTTTGGTGGAATAAATCTTGAAGACATTGCTGCACCACGCTGTTTTGAAGTAGAGAAAAGACTCAGGCAGGAGCTTGATATTCCAGTTGTTCATGATGACCAGCATGGGACAGCTATTGTTGTTTTAGCTGCATTGATAAATGTGGGAAGAATTCTTAAGAGAGATATTAGAGAGTTTAAAGTAGTTATAGCTGGAGCTGGTGCAGCAGGAACTGCCACAGTCTATATGCTTCTTGACTACGGAGTAAAAGACATAATTGTGTGTGATAGAGCCGGTGCTCTTTATGAGGGAAGAACAAAGGATATGGATCCTCATAAAGAAGAGCTCGCAAAAAAGACTAATCCAGGAAAAATTAAAGGAACAATTTCTGATGCAATGGAAGGAGCAGATGTTTTTATCGGACTTTCAGCCCCAAATATAATAACTCCAGATGATTTAAAAAGGATGAATCCTCCACGGGTTGTTTTTGCTCTTGCCAATCCAGACCCTGAAATTGCACCAGAGCTTGCAATGCCCCTTGTCAGAATAATGGCAACTGGAAGGTCTGACTATCCCAATCAGATTAACAATGTTCTTGCTTTTCCAGGATTGTTTAAGGGCTTACTTGAGGTGCGTGCAAAAGGAGTTGATAAAGAAATTTTCTTTGCTGCTGCTAATGCCATCGCAAACATAATTAAAGATGAAGAACTTAACGAAGACTATATTATTCCAAGTATATTCAATAAGAAAGTTGCTCAGATGGTTTCTCATGCAGTGGCAGAAAAAGCTAAAAAACTTGGATTAGCGAGGTAGATGTTGAAATTTTTTAAAAATTTTTAATATCATCATTAAAAATTAAAAAAGGAGGGGAAAATGAAAAGGGCAGGTTTGATGATGTTAGTTTTAAGTTTAATTCTGTTGTTAGTAGCTCAGGTTTATTCAGCTGATGTAATCAGATTTGGCGCAGCTCTGTCTCTTACAGGAAAACTTGCAAAGGAAGGAAATCTCGTAAAGAACGGTTACGAACTGTGGAAAGAAACTGTAAACAAAAGAGGTGGTATCAAGGTAGGAAATAAATATTACAAAGTGGATATTAAATACTACGATGATGAAAGTGATCCAAACAGAGCAGCCAAGCTTGTGGAAAAACTCATAACCGAAGATGGTATTAAACTCATTTTAGGTCCATACGGCAGTGAGTCAGTTTTCTCAACATCTGCGATTACTGAGAAGTACGGAGCTTTAATGGTTCAGGGTGGTGCTGCTGCAGACAAACTTTACACAAGAGGCTTTAAAAATCTATTTGGAATTTATACAGTAGCTACTGAATACATGGATGATACTTTAAAAATGCTAAGAAATAAAACTCCTAAACCAAATACTGTTGCAATTGTTTACTCAAATGATCTTTTCTCCACTCAGGTTGCACAGGGTGCATATGCTTCAGCTCAGAAATATGGATATAAAGTAGTGTATTACAAGGACTATCCAAAAGGAACACAGGATCTGTCTACAGTTATTGTGGAAATTAAAGCTAAAAATCCTGATATTCTTATTGGATGTGGCCATTTTCAAGATACTGTTGTAATAGTTAAACAGAGTAAAGATTATAAATTAAATCCAAAGGCAATAGCATTTTCAGTTGGCCCAACTTTACCAGATTTTGTAACAGCACTTAAAGGTGATGCTGAATACATTTTTGGTTCAGCTCAATGGACTCCAACTTTGAAATATAAAGATCCTGTTTTTGGGTCAAATGCAAATTTTGTAAAAGCCTTTAAAGCAAAATTTGGCGTGGAACCAAACTATCATGCTGCTGGTGGTGCTGCTGCTGCAGTTATATTCCAGAGAGCTATTGAGAAAGCAGGCACTTTTACAGATATAAACAAAATAAGACATGCACTTGCAAGCTTTAATGAAGAAACTCTCTTTGGAAAAATCAGATTTGATGCAACAGGAAAAGTTGTTGGCAAAGGAATGCCTGTCATCCAGATACTGAGAGGGCAACAAAAAACAGTATATCCTGAGGCAGCTGCTGAAGCTAAACCAGTATATCCAAAGCCAGCATGGAGATAATCCTGAAAGCCCGGCAAGCTCCGGGCTTTTTTATTTTATTAAATTAAAACGAGGGAGGATATGATATTATTACAAATTCTTTTAAATGGTATTCTTCTTGGAGGATTTTATGCTCTTATTGGTGTGGGTTTTTCTCTTGTCTGGGGAGTAACAAATATAATTAACCTTGCTCACGGAGCGATAGCTCTTTTAGGAGCATATATTACTTTATTTTTGTTTCAGCATTATGGACTTGATCCTTTTTTAAGCCTTCCATTCAGTTTTATACCTCTTTTTATCTTTGGATATATTTTGCAAAGATATTTACTCAATTTAGTTGTTAAAGCACAGATTTTTATGCTTCTTATACTGACTTTTGGAGTAGAGATATTCCTTGTAAATTTTATGACAACCTTTTTCTCAGCTGACTTCAGATCTGTTACTCCTGATTACGCTGGAGAAAGCTTAATAGTAGGAGATATTGTTATACCCTATATAAGATTGGGTGTATTTGCAATATGTGTGTTAATTACATTACTTTTAAGTCTATTTCTCAATAAAACATGGACTGGAAAGGCAATTAAAGCCACATCTCTTGATATTGATGCTGCAATGATGGTGGGAATAAACCCAGCAAAAATTTTTGCAATAACCTTTGCAATTGCTTCAGGATTGGCAGGCGTTGCTGGAAGTCTTTTCTCATTAACGCAGGCATTTTCTCCATCAGTAGCAGGCTCTTTAACACTAAGAGCCTTTATTGTAAGTATTCTTGGTGGACTTGGAAGAGTTGAAGGAGCTCTTCTGGGTGGTATTATTCTTGGAATTGTTGAAACTCTGAGTTCTTACATTATTGGAGAAAGCTATAAAAATGCAATTACTCTTGCAATAATGGTACTGGTTCTCGTAATAAAACCTACAGGAATCTTAGGGAAAAAATACTTTGCGGAGGTAAAGCATTGATATGAAAAAAAGTGTAATTTTATTTTTTATATTTATTGCTGTATTGGCGATTCTGCCATTCTTAATATCAGGATACTGGCTCAGGGTTTTAACTCAAACATTTATGTTTGCAGCAATTGCTACAGGAAGTAACATAATCATAGGATTTACAGGATATCCAGCATTTGGAAATATAGCCTTTTTTGGAATAGGAGCATATGTAACTGGAGTATTGATGACAAAATATGGTTTCTCCTTTTTATTGACTCTTCCTTTCTGTGCATTATCAGGATTTATAATTGCTACACTTTTAGGCATACCGCTTTTAAGACTTAAAGGACACTATTTTGCAATTGCTACAATTGGAGTAATGGAAGCTATAAAAGAAATTGTTGATAATATGACAGAAATAACAGGCGGAGGTATGGGACTTACATTGCCTATTATGGAAGGTGACCCTGCTTATATATATAAATTTTTCTACTATGCAATCCTTTCAATAATGTTGCTTACTGTTTTGATAGCTTTTTTAATATTTCGTTCAAAATTTGGATATGCCTTGAGAGCAATAAGAATCGATGAAGATGCGGCATCTGTAATCGGGATAAATACACCACTTTTTAAAACAATATCATGGGCTATAAGTGGAGCTCTTGTTGGCATAGCTGGTGGAGCATATGCTTATTGGTTAACATATATTGATTCTTCTACAGTTTTTCAAACTTCTTATTCTGTAAAAATGTTTGCAATGATTTTGCTTGGTGGTGGAACAACTGTCCTGGGTCCAATGATAGGAGCTTTTATTCTTGAGCTTATCTCAGAATTGGTATGGAGCAAATTTATAGAAATTCATGGAATGATACTCGGACTGCTAATCATATTAATAGTAATCTTTATTCCTAAGGGACTATTTGAAACATTTAAAGAAGGATTTTCTCTTAGAAAAATTATTATTAATCTGAAAGAAAATAAACTTTGAGGTGCTGAGAGATGATAATACTTGAAACAAAAAATCTTGCAAAAAAATATGGTGGCCTTGAGGTTTTAAATAATGTAAACCTTAAAGTATACAAAGGAGAAATCCTTGGATTAATAGGACCTAATGGAGCAGGAAAAACAACTTTAATGAATCTTATATGTCGTTTGACTGACATAACAAGAGGTGAAATCTATTACAAAGGAGAATTAATCAACAATAAGAAATCATATGAGATCTCAAAAATGGGCATAGCAAGAACATTTCAGGTTGTTAAGCCATTTAAGGGTCTTACAGTTTTGGAAAATGTCATGGTCGGAGCATTTTATGGTAGAAAAAATGCAAAAACTAATGCAGAAGCAAAAGACATAGCAATGGAAGCCTTAAAAATAGTTGGACTTTTAAATGAAAAAGATAAAGAACCAAGCATCTTACCAATTGCTCAGCGTAAAAAACTTGAACTTGCAAGAGCGCTGGCAATGGACCCTGAACTTTTAATTCTTGATGAGGTTATGGCAGGACTTAATCCTAAGGAGCTTGATGATATAATGAAAGAAATTTTGCTTTTGAAAGAAAGAGGAATAACGATAATAGCAATTGAACATGTTATGAAAGTTATCATGGGGATATCAGATAGAGTTGTTGTTCTACACTTAGGAGAGCTTATTTGCGATGGAAAACCTCATGAAGTTTGCAATCATCCTCAGGTAATTGAAGCTTATTTAGGAAGTAAATTCGCACAAAAAGGGGTGGCATAATGAAATTCTTTGAAATAAAAAATCTCAATACAGGCTACGGTGATTTACAGATATTAAGAAATGTTTCTTTTGAAATCAACAAAGGTGAAATAGTTGCTCTTCTTGGCTCAAATGGTGCAGGGAAAAGCACGCTGATGAGAGCAATTGTAGGAAGGTTAAGAGTATGGAGTGGAGAAATTATTTTTAAAGATGAAAACATTGCCAATCTTTCACCAGACAAAATTGTAAAAATGGGAATAAGTCTATGCCCGGAAAGAAGAAGGATATTTTCTGGTATGACTGTAAAAGAAAATCTTGAAATAGGAGCATATCACAGAAGAAACGGATTAAAAGAAAGAATGGAAAAAGTTTTTTCCATTTTACCAAGACTTTATGAAAGAAAAAATCATCTTGGAGGAGACCTTTCTGGAGGAGAACAACAGATGCTTGCAATAGGAAGAGCTCTTATGAATGAGCCAGAACTTCTTTTAATTGATGAATTTACATTGGGACTTGCTCCAACAATAGTTGAAATACTTGTTGATGTCGTAAAAAAAATCAATAAATCTGGAGTAAGTATTTTACTGGTTGAACAGGATGTTCATATGGCGCTGGAAATAAGTGACAGAGCATATGTTATGGAAGTTGGAGAAATAAAAATATCAGGACGTTCAAAGGAGCTTCTTGAACATCCGCAAATAAAAGAAACTTATTTAGGAATGTAAAATAGAATTTAAAACTTTAAAGGGAATCCAGTGAAAACCGGATATAACATAAGCCTGAGCAAAAGGGCATAGTTTTTTTAAATCATGTAAAGCTTCTGGAGGCAGAATTTTATCCATGCTTCCATGAAGAAGTGTTATGTTGTTTTTTTCACAGCTTAAATATTCAAAATCAGAATTAATTAAAAATTTTAAACCCTCAATAAGTGCATGTTTATTGATATTTTCAGGAATATAAGGTTTTAATCCTGCATTTAAATGAAATTCTTTTATAACATCCTGTGGTTCACTATCCATTTTTTGAATCATTCTTTTTATAATTTTTGGATGAATGTAATCGGTAAACTTTTTGAATCCTGCAATAATAAAAATTTTTTCAAATTTTTCAGAAAAAAAGTGAAAATGTTTAAGAACAATATGTCCACCTGTTGACCAGCCAATAAGTATATTGCCTGATTTATCATTAAAAAAGTCTAAAATCCCCACTTCATCTAAATCAATAAAAGGAGCTAAAAAATGCCAGTCCTCTGGCACATTCAGTGCTTCTCTAAATCCTGCCCAACCTGATATGAAATATTTCATTTATGATTTCACAACTAAGACAGGTATCTTTGAAAGCCCGATTACTCTCTGGCATACGCTTCCCATAAGAAGCCTTTTAAGTCCTGTTCTTCCATGAGAGCTCACAACAATAATATCAGCTTGAATCTCATCTGCCTTCTCAAGAATCTTTTTATAAGGCTCTCCTTCTTCTATAAAAATTCTGGGAGATATGTTTTCACCGTGAAATTTAAGTTCAAGCTCTTTTAAATATTTTTTTGTTTTATTTACCTGTTCATCATAAAGTTCAGGCTTCACTGCAAAAACTGCTGAAGGAACTTCTACCACAGAAATCAGATTTATCTGTGATTGAAAATCTCTTGCAATCTCTATTGCTTTATTGCAAACTTTTTCTCCATATTTTGAAATATCAACAGCCACAAGGCATCTGTTCCATTTGATCGTTGAATTCTTCGGGACAACTAAAACATCAGTATTACTATAACCAATCACTCGTTCTGTCACGCTTCCAATTAAAACCTGCTGAAGAGCGCTTATACCTTTTTTGCCCATAATTATTAAGTCTGCTGAGATTTCCTCACCTACATCAATAATCTTTTCAAAGGGTTCTCCTTCTTCATAAAGAGTTTTCACGAGAACTTGATGTTTCTCAGCTATATCTTTAGCTTTTGAAAGATTTTCCTTATAAGGTTTACAGATCTCCTCAACAGATACTCCAATACCTACAAGACTTAAATCTCCATAATAGGATGGAGCAACAGTCAGGACAAAGACTGTAATGTTTTTTTCTTTTGCAAATCTAACAGCCTCTTCAAAAGCATGGAAACTTTCCTCTGAGCCATCAATGCATACAAGCATTCTTCTGTAAAGAGCCATCTTTGCCTCCTATGTATTTTTTAAAATTATATAAAAAAGGGGGGATTTATTCCACCCCTTTTTTAGGTTTAAAATTCTACTTAACTGTGACTGAAGAGGTTGCAACAATCTTCTGAATTTTCCTTTCTTCCCGTAAACCCTTAAACAATGCCATACATATAATTCCTGCTCCCACTACAAGAGCTGTTACCATAATAGCAAAACTTAAAGTTTTAAGTGTTGTAACTGTAGCTACTGATAAAGGAGATATTATTCCAAGCTGACCGAGATAAACTGGAATCATTAAACCTCTGCTAACAAGTACAATTAGCATGATAACTCCCATGACGATTTTAATCATATAATCTTTAACATAGGTTGTTCCTATTGCTCCAAGTTGAACACCGAAAAGAGAACCTGCCAGAATTATCATTGCAAGCCTTATATCAACAAAACCACTCATTGCATATTTGAAAGAACCAACAAGACCCATAACAAAGGCAATAACAAGTTCAGTTGCAGATGCCATTATTGCTGGTACACCAAGCACATACATCATAGCAGGAACTCCGATAAATCCTCCTACTGCTATTGTGGCTGCAAGCATGCCTGTTGCAAAGCCAAGTGGAATTGTAAAAAGAACAGAGACTTTTGCATTGAGGCTTCTGAAATAAACCATAGTTCCTGGAATATAGATTGACTGAAGCCACTTTGCAATTTTTGTAGTTTCTTCTGGTTTTTTTGCTTTATCATTATTTTTGGTCTTTATCGCATCTAAAAGCACATATGTACCCACAATGCTAAGGACAACAACAAAAGCCGCACTCACATAGAGATTTGAACCTACATCACCAAATGTCTTCTTTATGTATTCCTGAACATGAGCACCGAACAAAACTCCTGCCTCAGCAGAGGCTCCCATAACAAGACCGAGTTTAACATCAACCTGACCGAATTTAGCTCTTTTTATAGCTCCTACAAGTGCCTTTGGAAACTTATGACACATATTTGATGCAACAGCCACAAGTCCTGGAACACCCATGCTCATCATGCCGGGTGTCAGAACAAAAGCTCCACCTGAACCAATAAATCCGCTTACAAGTCCTCCTACAAGTCCTACAAAAAATAAATACATCACATTCATCCAGTTTAAATCAACAAAATTTGTTGTAAGTTCAATCATTTTTTATCCTCCTTTCCTTATTTTTTATGCTCGTAACTGAGTTCTGATCTCTTTTCTCTCAACAGCTCTGTCATGTTCTGTCAATTCAACTCTCTTCTTCTTTGCTTCAATTCCAAGCGTCTGCCAGAAATAGTTTGTAAAGTTACCATGGGCAAAAGAGAAAATAAAAGCAGTTACCACTGGAAATAAAGCATATAAGCCTCCTCTTGCACATAATGACTTTACTATTGGCTCATTCAGAAATAAACCTGCATAGAGAGTTACGGTAATTGCACCATAAAACAACAGCTTAAATAAAGATTTGTTTTTTCTTGGCATCTTAACCTCCTATTAAATTTTTATTTGGTTGAACAAAAACTACATAACCATTTGAAAGTCTTCCTAAGATTTTTTCATCTGCTGTAATTATAAGATCAGCTTTCTCTAAAAGATTTCTTATCTTTTGTTCTGAAAAACTATCATACTGCAAAATTTCATAGTTCACATCCCCATCCTTTAATTTTTTTATATGATTTGTTGAAACTTCTTTTTTCCATAAAACTCTTAATAGACCACTCACTCTTTTGCTTAAATTTAAAGCGTACTTTAATGAATACTCATCCTCTTGAGTTCCTGAAATAATTACCACAATATCAGGCTTTTTTCTTAAAATTTGCTGGGCTGTATAAAACTCTCCTGCCTCAGCAAAAGTGACGGCTGACATATAATTTTCAAATTTGCTTATCAAATCTTTTATTCTCATCTTCAATCCCTCCACTTTTTTAAATAAACAATTACTATGCCAGAAATTTAATTGAGTAAATTATTTGATTTTAGTTAAGAAATTTTTCAGAACAAAAAATTTTATGTTGCAAATTGCATCGCCATATTTGTAAAATGCAATAAAGAGAACAAAAATGAAAATTTTCAAAAAAACAGATCATAGCGAAGAAAACAAGAATACTATAGTTGAAGAACTGAGAAGGAAAATTTTTCAATCCGAAATGCCTTCTCAGGTAAGAGATATTGCACTTGCAGAGCTTGATTTACTTTCCAAGATGAATCCTACAGCAGCAGAATACACTATTAGTCTAACCTACATAGAATACCTTACAACACTTCCATGGAATAAAAAAACAGCTGATAATCTTGACCTGGAAAGAGCAGAAAGAATTTTGAATGAAAGACATTATGGTCTTTATGGAGTAAAAAATAGAATTCTTGAGCATCTTGCGGTAAAAATTTTATCTTCAAATCGGAATCCAAGAATATTAATAGTTGATGATGAAGAAATAGCGAGGAAAAACCTTGAACACATTTTAAAAAAAGAAAACTACGAAGTGGTTACTGCTAAAAATGGTGCAGAAGCTTTCAAACTTCTTGATGAACAAGAATTTGAAATAGTGCTTACTGATATCAAAATGGAGGGATTAGATGGCTTTGCTATACTTGATAAAGTAAAAGCAAAATATCCAAATACAAAAGTTATAATGATAACAGCCTATGCTGCTGTGGACAATGCAGTTGAAGCAATAAAAAGAGGAGCCTTTCATTATATTGCCAAACCTTTTAAAATAGAAGAAGTAAAGCTATCAATAAAACAGGCATCAGAAGACAGAGTTTCAACAATTTCCACAAAAGGTTCAATTCTATGCTTTGCAGGTCCTCCTGGAACAGGAAAAACATCTCTTGGAAAATCAATCGCTGATGCTCTTGGAAGAAAATTTGCAAGAATCTCACTCGGTGGAATAAAAGATGAGGCAGAAATAAGAGGGCACAGAAGAACCTATGCAGGTGCAAAACCAGGCAGAATTATAGAAGAAATTAGAAGAACAGGTGTTGCTAATCCTGTTTTAATGCTTGATGAGATTGACAAAATCTGTCAGGATTTCAAAGGAGACCCTGCTTCAGCGCTTCTTGAAGCTCTTGACCCCGAGCAAAACTATGCATTTATTGACCATTACCTTGATGTTCCCTTTGACCTTTCAGGAGTTATGTTTATAGTAACAGCAAATATACCTGATAATATTCAACCAGCTCTGCTTGACAGAATGGAGGTCATAGAGTTTTCAGGATACACAGAAGAAGAAAAGAAAAACATAGCATTGAAACATTTAATTCCCAAACAGATAACTGAGCAGGGTCTTACTGAGTTTCCTCCTGCGTTTACTGAGGAGGCTATTTTAAAAATTATTCAGGAATATACAAGAGAAGCTGGAATAAGAAATCTTGAAAGAATGATCGCAACAATATGCAGAAAACTGGCAACCGAAATTGTAAAAGGAAGTAAGCCAAAAACTCCAGTAAAAATAACTCCAGAAATGGTGGAAAAATATCTTGGTCCAAGAAGATATTACTTTGAAGTGGCTGATGCAAAAAACAGAGTTGGCGTTGTTACCGGACTTGTATGGACAGAAACAGGCGGTGACATAATATTTGTGGAAGCAGCCAAAATGAAAGGCAAAAGAGAACTAATTCTTACTGGTTCTCTTGGAAACATAATGAGAGAATCTGCCCAGGCAGCGCTGAGCTATATAAAAAGCAATGCTTCTGTGTTTGGTATTTCAGAGGAGATATTTGAGAATCAGGACATACACATTCATGTTCCTCAGGGAGCAATTCCCAAAGATGGCCCTTCAGCAGGAGCAACAATAGCAATGGCTTTAATTTCCCTATTTACAAATAGGCCTGCAAGAAGAGATATTGCAATTACAGGAGAGCTTACCTTGAGTGGAAGAATACTTCCTGTTGGAGGTATTAAAGAAAAAATTTTAGCAGCAAAAAGAGCAGGAGTCAAAACAGTCATAGTTCCTCACAGAAACAAAGTAGATATTGATAATCTACCAGAAGACTTTAAAAGAGGATTGAAAATTATATTTATGGAAAAGATTGAAGATGTAGTTAATATAGTGTTGATTTAAGAAGGGGCATATAGCCCCTTTTACTAAGCTCTCATACTGGGTCTTATATGCTGCTGAGGCCTTACCCTGTCTTTTTTTCTATGGATATCTTGCTGTCTCAGAATTTCTCTGGCTGTATCAAACTCTCCTGCCTCAGCAAAACTAATAGCTACAAATAAATTTTCAAAAAGTTGTACAATTTTTTTAAACATTTTTTAAACCCCCTCTTTAAATTTTCTAATAAATAAATTAGCATTTTTTATGCCAGAAAGAATCTTCTTAAATTACCTAAGTTTTTACTATTAATAATTCTCATCAATTGTTTCAGAAATAAACTAATTGTTGCATTTTGCAATCTATATATTTTAAATTAAACTATGTTTCCTAAAAGCATTGCACAAAAAATAATGCTTTTTTACATTAGTGGAATCCTTGTTACTATCGGTTTATCAGTGGTTGTTCTATATGATATATGGCTAATCAAACAAAAAATAGAGGTGGAAGAGAGTATCTTTAATTTATTTGAAACAATTCAGGAAATAAGAAGAACAGAGAAGAATTTTTTTCTTTATAGAAATGAAACAGACTATCGTGACAACTTAGAGTACATTAAGACTGTTAAAAATTTTATCACTGATCAAAAATTTGAAGGATTAAAAATAGAAAAATCAATTAAAGAATTATCAAATACTCTGCAAATTTATGAATTACTAATGTTACAGTTAAAAGAAAAAATAAATTCTCCCTCGGTTCATAATCTTGAACAGTCAATAAGGGAAAAAGGTAAAATGCTTACCCATATTGCAGAAGATATTAAAACAACAGAACGTAGATTAATAAAAGACAGTCTGAATAACATCTTGAAATACAGTATTTTTTTGATAATCATATTTTTTGTCATCCCATTTATTTCTTTTGGTTTAGGTCTTACAAGATTAATTTCAAAACCATTGAAAGAGCTTGAAGATAAAATGAAAAAGATCGCAGAGGGTAAAATATATTCTATTGAAGTTAAATCTAATGATAAAGAAATTCTTTCACTTGTAGATACTTTTAATAAAGTTTTAAAAGAACTTGAATCAAAACAAAAACAGCTTATACAGGCTGAAAAACTGTCTTCTCTTGGAACACTGCTTTCTGGAATTGCCCATGAACTTAACAATCCTTTATCTAACATTTCAACATCATGTCAGATACTTATTGAAGAATTTGAAGAAGCAGATACTGAATATAAAAAAGAACTTCTTCATGCAATAGAATCTCAGACTGAGAGAGCTAAAAACATTATAAAAACAGTCCTTGATTTTTCAAGAAGAAAAGAACTGCAGAAGGAAAACATTTCTGCACAGAATTTAATTGAAGAAACGATTGTTTTAATTAAAGGTGAAATCCCAACAAAAATTAACTTAATTATTGATGTAGAAGAAAATCTTACAATATATGCGGATAAACAACGAATTCAGCAGGTTCTTTTGAATCTTATTAAAAACGCTATCCAGGCATCTGCACTACAAGGAGAAGTAAAAATCAGGGCTTACTCATACAGCCAGGAAGCTCTTGATAAATATCTGTTTCTTAAAAAAGAAGGAAAATGTGTAGGAGAAATTTCTCTTAATAAAGAGTTCGTTATCTTAGAGGTAAAAGACAATGGACCTGGCATTCCTCAAGAGAACATCTCAAAAATCTTTGAACCATTCTTCACTACTAAAGAAAACAAAGGTTCAGGATTAGGACTTTTTATAACTCAAGAATTAATCAAAGACCACGATGGCTGTATATGTGTGGACAGTACTCCTGGACAGGGAACAACATTTATAGTAATGCTTCCGAGACGATAAAATGACAAAAATTCTGGTAGTAGATGATGAAAAAATAACTTTAAAAAACCTGGAACATGTACTGAAAAAAGAAGGTTATGAAGTGACAGCTACTCAGAGTGGTGTAGAAGCTTTAAAACTCATTGAAAAACAACCATTTGATATAATTTTAACTGATATAAAAATGGAAAAAGTTGATGGATTTGAAATATTAAGAAAGTGTAAAACTCTCTATCCAGATACGGAAGTAATAATGATAACAGGTTATGCTACAGTAGAAAACGCTGTTGAAGCAATGAAGGAAGGAGCATTTTACTATATTTCAAAACCTTTTAAATTGGAAATTATTCGCAAAATTGTCAAAGAAGCCTCTGAAAAAGTGAATCTTAAAAAAGAGGTTAAACAACTCAGAGAGCAACTTGATTTTCGTGAAAAAGTCAACATAATTACTCAAAACATTAAAATGCTCAAACTTTTAGAGATTGCTCGACAGATATCTCCAACAGATTGCAATGTTTTAATTACTGGTGAGTCTGGCACAGGAAAAGAACTGTTTGCAAGATATATTCACCTGAATTCTTTAAGAAAATCAGGCCCTTTTCTCGCTATAAACTGTGGAGCTTTTACTGAAGAACTCCTCAGTAATGAGCTTTTCGGACACGAAAAAGGAGCCTTTACAGGAGCTACAACCCTGAAAAAAGGATTAATTGAAATGGCCTCTTCAGGCACTTTATTTCTCGATGAAATAACAGAGATGTCTCCAACAATGCAGGCTAAATTTCTAAGAGTAATTCAGGAAAAAGAATTCTTAAGATTAGGAGGCACTCAGCCAATCAGTGTGGATGTAAGATTTATAGCAGCAACAAACAGGGATATTCGTGATGAGGTCAAAAAAGGAAAATTCAGAGAAGACCTTTATTACAGATTAAATGTAGTTAATCTGGAAATTCCACCATTAAGAGAAAGAAAAGATGATATTCCTTTACTGGTTGCATATTTTCTAAAAAAATATTCTTCAATTATGAAAAAAGAAGTTTTTAAAATTTCAGAAGAAGCATTAAATTTACTTATAAATTATGATTATCCCGGTAATATAAGAGAACTTGAAAATATCATTGAAAGAGCAGTTGTAATTTGCAATTCATCTCAAGTGGAAGTTGAACATCTTCCAGATGATCTTAAGGAATTAAAAATTCAGGTTTTTGTTAAAAAAGAAGGTAAATTCATGACTCTGGAAGAATTAGAAAAAGAATACATAAAATGGGTTTTAAAAGAAGTTGGCAATAAAACAGTAGCTGCTCAGATACTTGGCATTGACAGAGTATCTTTGTGGAGAAAGATGAAAAATTATGATTTAGAAGATTAATTAGGTTTGATATAATAAGATAAACATGTTTGTTCTAATAAAAAATTTTATTGCAAAACTCACATCAGATAGATACTTTTATCTTAAATGTAGACTGATCTTGTTAAACACTTTCTTCTCTGTAATACCACTCATTATTGTTATTACAATCACCTACTTCTTAATTCATAAAATAGTTCATGAGGAATTCAAAAATAATCTCAAATGGCAGATGGAAGAAACAAGACATTCTCTTGAGTTTTTTATCTCTGAACGAATTTCAGCTTTAAAATTTCTTGCTGTTTCTTATCCTGAGGAATATTTTCTGGATGAAAGAAATTTTTCTCAACTATTTTATAATTTAAAAAATGAATTTGAAGGTATTGTAGATATGGGAGTAATAGATGAAGAAGGAATTCAGATATTATATGCAGGTCCTTATAAACTTAAAGGAAAAGATTACTCTCAGACAGAATGGTTTAAAACAATGCTTTTAAAAACTGATTATGTAACAGATGTATTTCTTGGTTATAGAAAATTTCCCCATTTTTCTATTATTGTAAAAAAAGAATCAAGCCACCATAATAAATTCTGGCTTATTAGAGTATCAATAAATATAGATATTTTGCAGAAATTTGTTTCAAATCTTGAAATTTGACCCTCAGGATGATGCTTTTCTTATAAACAAAGAACGCGTTCTTCAGACCAATTCAAAACTGTTTGGTCAGGCTCTTGATCCTTTGCAATTAAATAATATTAAATTACAAACAGACAAAAAAGCTGTTACAATTTATGGTACTGAGTTCAATAAAAAGCAAGCTTATGTAGCCTATGTTCCTATTAAAAACACTCGATGGATGCTTGTAACAATAATATGTTCAAAGCCTTATGAAAAAATTCCGTCTTTCTTCACAAAAGAAGTAGCATTGATAAGTATCCTGAGCATTGTTATCACTTTTATTGTAATAACAAAATCAATAAGCACATTAATTAACAGGATACAGAAAGCAGACCATGAAAGAGAAATTGCTATTGCAAATGCTGAACACGCTGATAAACTTGCTTCAATTGGAAGACTCGCTGCTGGTGTAGCTCATGAAATTAACAATCCTCTTGCAATTATTAATGAAAAAGCAGGACTCATGAAAGACCTTATTGAATACAATGATTTATCTCAAAACAAAGATAAATTTCTTCAACTTGTAAGTTCAATTCAAGATAGTGTTGCAAGATGCAGAACAATAACTCATAGACTTTTAAGCTTTTCAAAAAGAATTGATACAGTAAGAGAAGATTTTGATATAAACGAAGCAATTAAAGAAGTGATAGGATTTATAGAAAAAGAAATTCAGATAAAAGGGATAAATATGATTTATGATTTACAAGAAAATTTACCCAAAATTACCTCAAATAAAGGGCAGCTTCAACAGGTTTTATTAAACATTATTAACAATGCAGTTGATGCTGTAGAGCAGGGTGGTAGGATCGAGATTAAAACCCAACAGATTGATACGAATCATATAGCTATATCAATTAAAGATAATGGGCATGGAATACCTAAGGATAAATTGAAACATATCTTTGAACCATTTTATACTACTAAGAAAAAAGGGACAGGTCTGGGATTGTACATTTCTTATGGGATCATTAAAAAACTCGGAGGTGATATTCATGTTGAAAGCGAAGTTGGAAAAGGAACAATCTTTACAATAAAAATTCCCATCAATCCAGAACTGGAGGAAATTAAATGAAAAAAGCAAAATTATTAATAATTGATGATGAAACTGAATTCGTATCTACTTTAACTGAAAGACTTATTCTAAGAGGATATGATGCTCATGGTGTTACAAATTTTGCTGAGGCAGTTAAATTTTTAACCGAATTTCCAGATGTTATTATATTGGATATTGGCCTACCAGATATAGATGGCTTGGAAGTTTTAAAAAAAATAAAAGAATTCAATCCTTCTATTCAAGTAATAATGCTTTCAGGATATGGAGATGACGAAAAAATAAAGAAAAGCCTTAGTTACGGAGCATTTGATTATTTAATAAAACCTGTTGATATTGAAGAATTAGTTTCGAAGATTGAAACCGCGAGATTAAAAAAGGAGGAAATAGAATGATAGAAAAACCTATTGCCTTTATTGGAAAAATTATCTCAGACTTCACACACGAAATTAACAATCATCTTGCCTTAATAAAAGAATCCGCAGGATTGATTAGTGATATATGCAAAGGTAAAAAATCAATTGATAAAAAGGAAATGCCCTATGTAATTGAAAGTTTACAGGCGATTGAAAATCAGATACATAAAAGTGTAAGTTTTATTAACTATTTAAACAGATTTGCACATAGAATGGACAATCTCCAAGCCTCATTTAATTTAAATTCTGTCATAGAAGAATTATGTGAACTTTTAAAAAGATATTCAAATAGTAAAAAAATTTCTATTCAATATACTGTTGCATCAGATCTTCCTGATATCAATAATTCACCTTTTATAGTGCAATTTGCAATATTTTATGCCATAGACAGTTTTCTAAAACGCTCTAAACCTGATACAGTTGTAAGTATTAAGGCAAGAGCTGAAGATAATTCATTAAAAATAATTGTAAAATATGAAGGTGATTTTGTAGAAAAACCTTCTCAACAAATATGGACAGTCGCAACTATTCAAGAAGTCGTTGCAATTACAGATATAAAAATTTCAGCCACTGACAAAGTAATTATTATAGAAATTCCAGCTTGAACTATTTATCGTCTTTATTCTCCATTATTTTTCTTGCTGTATCAAACTCTCCTTCTTCAGCAAAGGCAATAGCAGACATGGTAAGTTCAAGTTTTCTCTGATATGCACCCTTAATTTTATCTACCAAGGTCTCAATATCTACAGGCTTTCTTAAAAAATCATAAGCACCAAGTTTTTGAGCTTCTTCCTTATCTTTCTCTGTTCCATGAGCAGTAAGAATTATAACCTGTGTTGTAGGATATGCCTGCCTGATTTGTCTTAAAACTTCAATTCCATCCATACCAGGCATTCTAAGGTCAAGGACTATCACATCAGGTTCCTGCTCTTCGGCATATTTAATTGCTTCTTCTCCGCTATATGCTGTGTCTGGTTTTAGCTCTCTCATTTCAAGTCTTTTTGCAAGAGTTTTTACAAACTCTACTTCATCATCTACCAATAAAACTCTCATTTGTCTTCCCATTTTAACCTCCCAAAATTTTAACTCTTTTTAAAATATTAAAAAAATTTTTGAAAAATGTAAAGCAATTATAAATTATTAAAGTATAAAAAATTATAATATCCTTTTTTGAGCTCATTTATGTAATAATTTATATATTTAAAAATTAGGAGGTTAGGATGAAAATAAGAACTCTTGGTGTGGTTTTCCTTTTGCTATTTTCTCTTCTTTTTATTAACTGTGCTTATGCAGAATCAGCAACTCCTGCAGACAGTTCTATCCCCTGGTGGGTATGGCCTCTAATTTTATTTGTTGCAACCTTTATTCTTGGAGTGTTAGCTGTTTTAGGCGGTGTTGGTGGTGGCGTCTTATTTGTCCCGATTGTAGGAGGATTTTTCCCATTCAATATGGACTTTGTCAGAAGTGCTGGCTTGTTTGTAGCTCTTTCAGGAGCTCTTGCTGCAGGACCCGGGCTGCTAAAAAGAGGATTTGCTGACTTAAGATTAGCCATGCCTCTTGCATTAATAGCTTCTGCTTCATCTATTATTGGTGCAATGATAGGACTTGCTCTTCCATCAAACATTGTCAATACTGCCTTAGGAATCACAATATTAATGATTGTTGTAATTATGCTTCTTGCAAAAAAATCGGAATACCCTGAAGTAAAAAAAGCAGATGCACTTTCTCAAGCATTAAGAATAAGTGGAATTTATCACGAAATATCAACAGGAAAAGAAATTGAATGGAAGGTTCACAGAACTCCTCAGGCTCTTTTTCTTTTTGTAGCAATTGGAATAATGGCTGGTATGTTTGGTCTTGGTGCTGGGTGGGCAAATGTTCCTGTGCTGAATCTTTTAATGGGAGCGCCACTTAAAGTATCTGTTGCAACAAGTAAATTTCTTCTTTCAATAACAGATACTTCAGCTGCATGGATTTATCTTAACAATGGCGCAGTTTTACCAATGATTGTTGTGCCAAGTATCATTGGGATAATGCTTGGATCTGTTGTTGGAGTAAGAATTCTCGCTGTTGCAAAGCCTAAAATCGTCAGATACATTGTTATTGGTATGTTACTTTTTGCTGGATTAAGAGCTCTTCTTAAAGGGCTTGGAATATGGAAATAAGTAAAAAAAGGAGGTAAAGTCATGACTGTTGACAAAAATGTAAAAGAAGAACAGATTGTCTATGCAAAATGGCTTGATTGGGGAATGAAAATTGGTTTGATTTTACTTATTCTTACATTCATTATTTATATGACTGGAATACTATCTCCGCAAATTCCAATTTCTGAATTACCAAAATACTGGAAAATGAAAGCTCATGAGTATTTGCTCTCTGCAGGATTGCATCCTGGATGGGCATGGTTAAAGCTTATAATAAAAAGTGATTTTTTAAATTTTGTTCCAATTGCAATTTTAGGTGGTATAACAATTTTATGTTATATAAGAATTTTACCAATTTTTCTGAAAAAGAAAGATATTGTCTATTTTATATTTTCAATAATTGAATGCTTTATATTAATTCTTGCTGCAAGCGGAATTCTACATATAGGAGGGCATTAAAAACAGCAGAATTTATTGATTTATTATTGCCACTGTTGGCTCAAAACATTTATTTATAACTGCTGAACTTACACCGCCAAAAACAAGGTCTCGCAGGGCTGAGCGTCCCTTTCTTCCCATGATTATCAGACTATATCCACCCTCTTCAATCTCCTTTAAAATCTCAACAGCAGGCAATCCTACTCTGATTTTTGTTATGACTAACTTTTCATCAGATATATTCTCATCAATAAATCTCTTTTTTGCCTTATTGAGTATCTCCTCTGCTTCTGCTTCAGGGTCTATTCCCTGTTTTACTCTTTCAAAATAAAAAGAAATATTTATCACCCTTAAAATTGTGATGTTTTCTATCCCTTTTATTGTTTTTGCGAGACCCACTGAGTGTTCCAATGCTTTCATCGAATACTCAGAACCATCAACAGGAACTAAAATTCGGCAGAGAGGGCTTTGTTCTGAAATTTTCTCTCCCACAATATAAATATTTTGATTTAACAAACCGTGAATAACTTTATTTGAAACACTTCCAAGTAAAAAACCCCTAACTTCTGACATACCTCTACGGGCAAGCATTACTGTTTGAAAGCCTTCGTTAGTGACAATTTCAATTATCTTATTCCCTGGATCACCTTCTTCAATTCTCTTGATTATTCTGGCTTTTACTCCTGCAGTTTTCAGAATACTCTCATACTCATTCAAAAAAGGCACAATATTGTTTTCAATATGTTTAGCTTTAATCTTTTTAAAAATCTCTGACTCCTTTATTAGCTCTGCTCTAAAATCAATGTTTTTCATGCGTTCACTCAAGTATCCACCAGTCATTACATAAAGAATTGTAATATCTGCACTTTCAATGTTTGAAAGGACTGCGGCAGCAAATTTTATAGCTCTATTTGAATTATCACTTCTGTCAACAGGCAGTAAAACCCTTTCAAATGGACAGCTTATCATATTTTAGACCTCCTTATAAAAAATTCCCCGGAGCATCAAACCCCTTAGAATAACAGGTAAATTCTCATCTTATTAAACAGCCTTTTAGTAAAAAAGCAATAGCCACAAATTACTAATACCTACGCTTATTATCATATATAAAAAAGCATATTTAAAAAAACCAAAAAAGCTTATCCTATATCCAGCAGCTTCTGCAATTCCCATTGTTACAACATTGGCACTGGCACCAATCATTGTTCCATTTCCGCCAAAACATGCACCAAGTGCAACTGCCCACCAAAGAACATTGTTTTCTGCGCCCGGGATAATCTTGCTTAGATAGGCAACAATAGGAAGCATAGTTGCAGTAAATGGAATGTTGTCAACAAAAGCACTCATTATTGCAGAAACCCACAAAATCAAGCATATGGCAACAGTAAGATTTCCTGCTGAAAGCTGATGAATCCAATCTGCAACTGTAGCAAGAAGCCCTACTTCCTCAACTGCACCAACAATTATAAAAAGAAAGATAAAAAATAAAAGCGTGCTCCACTCAATATCTTTTTCAATAAGTTCAAGCATTTTCACTTTTTTTGTAACAACAGCATATGTGAAAAGAAGTCCTGCACCAAAAAGTGCTGGAATGCTTACTTGCATATGGCATATCCCATGGGTTGCAAAAAAAGCCATAACAATTGCCATTATAAAAGCTCCATAAGTAAGAAGATTTTTGTCAGTGATCTTGTATTCTTCTCTAAGATGGCTAATAAAACCATTGACATCTTCAACTCTACCCTTTTTGTATTCCTTTGAGTAGAAAAATTTGTTGTATAAAACAAGAGCAAGCAAAGCTGCAATACACACAGGAGTGAGAGCATAGACAAACTGCATAAAAGTAAGCCCTGCATATGAGCCAATCATTATGTTTGGTGGGTCACCGATAAGGGTTGCTGTTCCACCAACATTTGATGCCATAATACCGGGAATAAGTAAAGATAAAGGATTAATTTTTAAAGCAATTGCTATCTCTATTAAAACAGGTGTGTAAAGAAGCATTGCTGTCACATTGTCAAGAAATGCAGAAGTCGCTGCAATAAAAAAGCATGAAATTACTGAAAGAATCATTATATTTCCTTTTGCAATTTTATAGGACATGTAAGCACACCACTGAAAAACTCCTGTGTGTTTCAAAACTCCAATAATTATCATCATTCCCATAAGAAGAAATACAACATTCATATCAATTGCCTGAATTGCCCTTTCAAAGGAGATTATATGAAACTCTGGATTCAAGGTGCCAAGTGTATAGGTAATTATAAGCATTGTTGCCGCACCAATCATGGCAGCCACTGTTCTATGAAGAAGTTCAAAAGAAATCAAAGCATAGACAATTAAAAATATTGCAGTTGCAATCCAAAAAGCAGGTCCAATATGACGCTGAATAATTATATCCTTGCTTATATAAAACTCGTTTCCTTTAACTGCAAAATCATCTTTTTTGAAGTCAATGATTGTTTTATTAAATGAGCTTTTTACAATTTCAATCTGAATTTTTGCTGTATCAATTGCATCTTTTGGAAGTTGAAATTTTATCTGGAATGTTGCATGTGAAGATGTAATAGTTTTATCAATTTCTTTATGGTCTGTAATTATCTTATGTGGCTGCCCATTTACGAGAAGACGGATTTCAGCTTCCTTTACAGGCTCTTTATGGGAATCAAGAATTGTCCCTGAAATATAAAATATATCCACATCTTTTTGAGTTTCTACAGCCAATGCAGAATTATTTAAAATAAAAACCATCACTATTAAAATAAATAGCTTCTTCATTAAGTAGCCTGCTCCTTGCTATTTAACAATTTCTTCTGAAATTGCATCAAATACCTCAACCATTCTTACAATGCCAATAAGCTTTCGGTTGTCTTCAATGACTGGTAATAAAGGCAAATCATAATAAATTAACAAATAAGCAGCTTTTGTAACAGGATCACTGGGATCAACAAAATGTTTCGCTGGAACCATTATTTCACTTACAGGTTTCTGAGCAAGCTTTTTTGATTCCTCTTTAAAAAGGCTGTCCCAGACAATTGTAAGTTCTGTTTGTTCCTTCTGTGGAACTTCTATTTTTGAATGTGACTTAACACATACAGGTTCAAGCTCCTTTAAAATATCCTTAAGTGTAACAATTCCCAAAAGATTATACTTTTCATCAAATACTAATACAGCAAGGGGATCCATATGCTTTTGAGGCTGAATGAAAGAAGCCTTAACAACTTTAATGGTCTGTTCAATACTGAACCAGTAAGGTATATGAGGATATTCAAATATTTCAAGCATTACATCTTTTACTAATTTTGTATGGGACATACCATACCCCCTTGAGTTTTATAATACTTTTAGCTGGAAAGCTATAAATAACTTGTTACCATCTCTCACAGTTGCTCTAATTACATTAAACATTTTAAATGAGTCATCTTCAACTGGAATCTGCATTCCTGCTGTCCATTACCCGCTTTCAATTTTTTCTTTAAAAGCTTAAATAATTGAAGGTAAAGCTTTTCATGTCTACTTCTATTAATTAATTCAACCATTTTTTAATGTAGCATAATTTTAAATTAATTTTGAAATCATTTATAATTAAGATAAATGAATTTTTTTGGTTTTTTTAAACATAAAAAGAAAAAAATTGAAGAAAGGGAAAAGTTGAAACAACTTTTAAAGGAAAAATACTTATACTTTCAAAATATTCTCAATGAAAATAATCATGCTTTAAGTATAATGGCAGATCTTGAAGAAAAACTCTCTGGTGAATATATTTTTGATATACATTACATTCAAAGTAATGTGGAAGCTGTATCAAAAGCAGTCTTAGAAATAATAAAAAATTTAAATACTCTTTCTGATGGGAAGTATTCTGAATTAGAGAAAATTTATGCCCAAATTAAAGAAAAAATAGAAAAAATCTTAACTTCAAAAATAGAAATTCCTAAAACTGATTTCACTTTACCCATTGAATCACTTGATCAAAACTCTGTATTAATTGCAGGTGGCAAAATCGCTCATCTTGCAGAACTTAAAAATATTCTCCAGATACCTACTCCAGGGGGATTTTCTATTACATCATACGCATTTATGCAATTTCTTGAGAAAGCTCAGTTAAAAAAGCAAATCTCTGAAATCCTAAACAATATTGAAATTAATAAAATTGATGAACTTAATGCAGCAAGTAAAAAAATTCAAGAATTAATTTTAAATTCAGAAATTCCTCGAGAAATTGAAGATTCAATAAAATTAGCCTATGAAAATTTATGTAAAAAACTTAACAAAAAATGTATGGTCTCTATTAGAAGTAGCGCAATTCATGAGGACTCTGACTTTAGCTTTGCAGGACAGTACTCTTCCTTTTTAAATGTGCCTGAAGAATTAATACTTCAGAGTTACAAAAAAGTTGTTGCAAGTCTTTTTAATCCAAGAGCAATTTTTTATTACAAAACAAAAGGATTTTTCGAAACAGAAATGGTTATGGCAGTAGGAGTTCTCTCTATGGTAAATGCCAAAGCTGCAGGCGTTATTTATTCAAAAAATCCAAATAATCCTGAAAGCGACCATATAATAATAAATGCAGTTAAAGGACTTGGCAAATTAGTTGTTGATGGAACAGTAATACCAGAAACCTATATAGTAAGCAGAAGTGGTGAAATTATAGAAAAAATTCCAGGAAAGCAAAACAAAATGCTTATTTGTAAAGAACACGGAGACATAGAGGAAATTCCTTTGCCTGGCAGTATTTCACAAATTTCCTTAAGTGATGAACAAATTCTGGAACTGTCAAAATTTGCAATAAAAATTGAAGAATATTATAAATGCCCTCAAGATATTGAATGGGCAATTGATGAACAAGACAATATCTTTATTCTTCAAGCAAGACCACTTAAAATAAGTCCTTTAAAGTTAGTTGAACAAAAACTCTTTAAAGAAAAAAAAGTATTACCAACTCCAGTAGAAGGCTATAGAGTTCTTCTTAATAAAGGTATTACTGCCTGTAAAGGAGTAGGATATGGGAAAGCTTTTATTCTGACAAATGAAGAGCAACTTAATGATTTTCCTGAAGGACATATCCTTGTGGCAAGACATACAAATCCAAAATATGTGATTGTTATGAAAAAAGCATCAGCAATTGTTACTGATGTCGGAAGTCCAACAGGTCATATGGCATCTCTTTCAAGAGAATATAACGTGCCAACATTAATTAATACTGAGATTGCAACAAAAATAATAAAACATGGGCAGGAAATCACAGTAGATGCTACAAACTGTTTAATTTATGAAGGAAAAGTTGAAAAACTCATTGAATTTTTTAAAGAACAAAAACAACCATTTAAAGAAACATTGATTTATAAAACTCTTGAAAAAGTCCTAAAATTTATT
Organism: Thermodesulfovibrio sp.; assembly: GCF_049969575.1. Lineage (NCBI taxonomy): Bacteria > Pseudomonadati > Nitrospirota > Thermodesulfovibrionia > Thermodesulfovibrionales > Thermodesulfovibrionaceae > Thermodesulfovibrio > Thermodesulfovibrio sp. Next base: position 105,943 of record NZ_JBMFOO010000002.1, read on the forward strand.
GTACCTCTTTATCTTGTTGATCCTACAAGTGAAGATTTCAAACCTGAAAATTGTAAGACTTTCCATGACATTACAAGATTCTGCCATGAAATGGTTATGCATGAAATGTTTACAATGTGGAATCAATATGAAGAAAGTGAGGTTCATGCTGTCCCACTTATAGCTGATATTCCTATCGGAGTTTTAGTGCTTGACATTGAAGGAGGATTAAAAGAAGGAATAAAAAAGGCTACTCCAAATGATATATATTCAATCCCCTTAAAAGCCATCCTAAAAGGAATGCGCTCAATGCAATGGCCAGGACCTCCTCCTGTAGATGCAAAAGGATTTCTTGAGATGGTTGCTCATACAGTTTCCATCCCTGAAGATGAATTAAAAGAGACAGGTAAAAAAAGTTTTTGCATTGTTACAAAAAATTATATGAACTTCAGCATTCGTCTTGGCTATCACTTTTCAATGATTGAGGCTTACGCAGGAGAAAATATAAACGATAATTATATTAAATTTTTCTTTAAAGGTGGAGGTTCAGGTATTGACAGAAGACTAAGAAGAGTAAAGTTGATAACTGAAATTCTTAAAAAAATGGGTTTTAGAGTTTCTACAAAAGAAGATTTTATAGACGCCATATTAACAAAATACGATATACCAACAATTGAAAGAAAACTTGAAATACTTGGAAAATTAACAGCTTACACAAAACAGCTTGATATGGTACTATTCAATGACATAGTTACTCAGATGTATATAGATGAATTTATAAAAAAACACATGCAGGATGAATAAGTTAAATTGCAAATATTACAAACAATGATAAAAAACTAACGGTGGTAAGAAAAATCATCTCAATCGCAGTTCTTAAATCCACACCAAAGGCTGTCGCAAAAATCATACTGAGAATCATTGAAGGCATTGCTGCATCTATAATACAAACATTAAATGGTACACCTGAAAGTCCTGTAAGACTGCCAAAAGAAAACGCAAGAAAGGGTGATATTATTATCTTAATTATTATAGCAGGCAAAAGTAGAGCAAACTTTTGAGGTGAAACTGCTTTAATTGAAATACCAACTATTACGAGCATTAAATAAGTAACATAGCTTGAAATCGCTTTTAAAGTAATGATTAATAAATCCTGTAACGGGATGTTTAACTCTCTCAAGCTGAGCCCGAGTAGCAATCCCCAGATAGGCGGAATCTTAAGAATTGTTAAGAAGGAATCTTTCAGTTTAAAACTCTTTGCCTTTCCATACTTCATGCAAACTGCAACAGCAACTGTCCATGTAAGAGGAGTGCTTGCTAAAAAATCGTAGGTAAAGGCATAACTCATGCCTTCTGCTCCATAAAGCTTTGTTAAAATTGGAAGCCCTATGTAAAGAACATTTCCAAATGCAGAACACATAATGAGCGAACCCATTACTTCAGGCTTAATAGCTCTTTTTGAAGCAATCCTCCGGTAAATCAGCCACGATAAAGCAACGCAACTCAATATTGTAAGATTTGCAACCAGGGAAATCTTTAAATGACTCAAACTGAATGGCATTGTATATGCGGTTTTAAAACACACAAGAGGGATAATGTAATAAAAAACAAAGTAGTTGATTTTATCACGGATTGAATCAATTTTTTCAGGACAAATACCTAAGGCTGTAAAAAGAAATCTCAGGGCTAAACCTGTCAGTATAAACAGAAAAATATCAAAAAGCATATTTTTTAGCAGAACTGAAGTTAAATTGTTTCAGAAAGCTTAAGAGAGTTTTCTATGCAGTCATTAACGCTCACTCCTCTGTAAGCATTACCTGTAAGATAAAGCCCTGGAAATTTTTGAAGTCTCTGCTCAATCTTCATAAGTTTTTCTTCATGACCCAGTTCATACTGAGGAATAGCTTTTTGCCATCGGAATATTTTTATAAAATAAGGCTCTCCTTTGATTTGTAAGATATCTCTTAATTCTGTCAAAGCTGTATCAATAAGTTTTTCATCATTTAGCATTGCAAGCTCTGGTGATCTTCTTCCTCCTATCATGCTTCTTAATAAAACATAACCATCAGGTGCCCTGTTAGGGAAAATGCTTGAATCAAAAAGTGTGCCAAGAATCTTTCTTTTTTCTCTGTAAGGAATTAAAAATCCATATAAGGATGTACCAAATCCTATTTGTTGCTTTTTAAAACCAAAGGCAACAACGCTTAAAGGTGGATAGGGAATTGTTTTTAAAATATCTGAAATTTCCCTGTCAAGCTCTTTCAATATCTCTGCTGATTCATAAGCAGGACATGCGAAAATAACCTTTTCTGCATCAATCTGTCCATCATTAAAATAAACAGTGTAAAAGCTGTTATTTTTGCTTATGTTTACAACCTTTTTAGCCTTTATAATTTTTGATGAAAGTTTAATTTCAAGAGCATTTATTAAATCTGACATCCCGCCTTTAAAGGACATTAAAACAGCTTCAGGCTGAGCCTTTACATCTTTCTTTTCTTTTTTTAAGGCAAGCAAGCCCTTTATAAGACCACCATATTTTTTTTCAAGATAGTAAACTTTAGGAAAACAGCTTTTCATGCTCATTCGTGAAGGATCTCCAGCATATATTCCAGTTGACATAGCATCAATGAGCTTTTCGTAAAACTCTCTTCCAACTCTACGGGATACAAAGCTTTCAACTGTTTCATCAATTTCTTCTTTTAATGGAGGAATAAAATACTCTCCTATCATTCTTAATTTCCCTGAAAAAGAAAGAAGCGGAGAAAGGAAAAACTTAACAGGATTCTGAAAAACTTTTACAAGTCTGCCATTTATCAGGATGTATCTGACCTGTGAATCCTCACTTCCCTTTAATGGTTCAATACCCAGCTGCTTTGCAAGACAAATTGTTGAAGGCTTATTGTTTAAAAATCCATTAACTCCACCTTCACATAAAAAACCTGATACATTTTCAGTAACTATTTTTCCACCTGCTCTTTTTTCTGCTTCAATTATTTTTATATCAAGTTGAGGGTTTCTTTTCAGTAAAAAGTATGCAAGGCTTAATCCTGAAATGCCTCCACCAACTATAACTACTTCTGCTTTACCCATTTAATTATTGCCTCCACCATGTCTTTTATTGTTGATTTTTCAGGTATTATGCTGACTCTGTAGCCAGCATCTTCAATTGCCTTTGCTGTTGTTTTTCCAATTGCTACAATCGTTACATCTTTAAGCATCTCCTTTACATCGTCCTTGAGGATATCAATCAAGTTCAAAAAACTTGAAGGAGATGTAAATGTGGCAATTGTTATTCTGCCTTCTCTAAGGAATTTCACAAGCCTTTTCCCATGTTCAAATGGTTTTACTGTTTTGTATGTAATTGGTGCATCCACTTTTATCCCAAGTGATTGCATTGTCTCAACAAAGCCTTTAAGGGCAATATTAGAGCGAGGATAGAGGATTCGGCAGGCTGAAGGTTGAAGATTTAAAATTTTTTCCTTAAACATTTTTGTTAGAGCCTCTGAATTATATTCATCAGGAACCAGGTCAGCATTTATCCCGTAAGTTCTTAAGCTCTTTGAAGTTTCTTTCCCAATTGCACAGACTGTAATTCCCTTTAAATCTCTCATATCTCTGCCAAGAGTTAAGAATCTTTCAAAGAAAAATTTAACTGCCCGTGGTGAAGGAAACACTATGAAGGTGTAATGCTCTATCTCTTTTATAGCTCTGTCAAGTTCTTTAAAATCCTCAGGTGGTAAAAAATCAATTGTAGGAAAAACAAACAATTCTGCTCCAAGGTCTTCAAGTTTCAGATATTCATCGGACAGTTGCCTTGTAATGAGAATTCTATGACCATGAAGGGGCTTTTTTTCATACCAGGCGAGTTTCTCTCTGAGCCTTACAACATCGCCAATAACAAGAATTGCAGGTGGTGAAATTTTGTGCTCCTTTGCAAGTGATGCAATCTCTGAGATTGTTCCAGTGATAACTTTTTGTTCAGCTCTTGTTCCCCAGCGGATGATTGCTGAAGGTGTCTCTGTAGACAATCCCTCATCAATTAATTTGTTTGTAATCGTATCAAGATTTCTCACGCACATAAGAAAAATCATTGTTTCAGCCTGATTTGATGCCCTTATATGAGTAAAAATCCTTTCTTGTTTTGAAAGGTCTTCATTACCTGTAATAACTGTAAATGCTGAAGCAACTCTGCGATGGGTAACAGGAATTCCTGCATATGCTGGAACTGCAATAACAGAGCTTATCCCTGGAATTATCTCAAAATCAATTCCTTCATCTGCAAGAACTTCAATCTCTTCACCTCCTCTACCAAATACAAAAGGATCTCCTCCTTTAAGTCTGCATACAATCTTACCTTCCTTTGCCTTTTCAACAAGAACTCTATTTATCTCATCCTGAGTCATCTCATGATGTCCACCTCTTTTACCAGCATATATCAGTTCAGCATCTTTTTTTGCATAGGTTAAAAGTCTTGGATTTATATGAAAATCATAAACAATACAGTCTGCCTGCTGAATTACCCTTATACCTTTCAGGGTAATCAAGCCAGCATCTCCAGGGCCTGCACCAACAAGATAAACTTTACCTTTATTCATCTTTTTCTCTCCGTATAAGTTTCATGAAACTCCTATTTTCTCAAGTATCCTGCTTCCGCCCCTTTCAAGTAGTTCTTTTGCGAGTTCTACTCCAAGATTTTGAGCCTGAGACATGTTTCCTTCACGAAAGCCTCTTATTATAGGCATTTTACCTTCAGGATCACCTATCATTGCAGTTATTTTCAGGCTTAAGGCTGAAGACTGAAGTTTCTCTATTCTTGCATGACAGGCAAGAGGAACCTGACATCCTCCTCCCACAACAGATAAAAATGCTCTCTCTGCAAGAACACAGATTGCTGTCTCTTCATGATTAAGGGGTTTTATAATTTCATTTACAAAATCATCATCAATTCTTGTTTCAATACCGATTGCTCCCTGACCTACGGCAGGAATCATTAAATCCTCTGAAAGAGGCTCTGTAACCATGTGCTCAAAACCCATTCTTTTTAATCCAGCCATTGCAAGGACAACTGCATGAAATTTGCCTTCTTTAAGCTTTCTTAATCTTGTATCCACATTGCCTCTCAGGGAAGCTATATTTAAATCACCTCTTAATGCTTTAAGCTGAACACTTCTTCTGAGACTGCTTGTTCCAACAACAGCTCCTTTCTCAAGCTCTTTTAAAGATTTCCCATTAATGCTTATAAAGGCATCTTTGGGGTCTTCTCTTTCACATATGGCAGAAATATGTAATCCTTCTGGAATCTCTACTGGAACATCCTTCATGCTGTGAACTGCGATGTCAACTCTACCTGAAAGCAATGCCTCTTCTATCTCCTTTACAAACAAGCCTTTGCCACCAATTTTTGCCAGAGATGCATCAAGAATTTTATCTCCTGTTGTTTTAATCTTTTCTATCTCAATCCTTAATTCTGGATAAAGATTTTCAAGCTTTTCCTTAACCCAGTTTGCCTGCCAGAGTGCAAGTTTACTGCCCCGTGTTCCAATGACTAACTTATTCCTCGTCACTGTCAAGTCCAAATAACCTCCTTGCTGCAAAAATAAGAATTTCATTGCTATCACAGTTATTTTTCAATGCCACTGTTGGAGAATGCATTATCTTGTTTATTATACTTTGAGTGAGATAATCCACAGAAGATAAAACCTCTGGCGGAAGCTCTTTAAAACGGGATTTGAATTTTTTAAGCTCTTCCTGCCTTATCTGTTCAGCCTTATTTCTGATTGAAACAATAACTGGCACGCTTTGAAGTGAATTAAGCCACTGAAAGAACTTTTCTGTTTCTTCATCTACAATATTTAAAGCTTTCTCTGCCTCTCTTTTTCTTTCAACAATGTTAGAGTCCACCACATCCTGAAGGTCGTCTATGTTGTAAAGATAAACATTGTCCAGATTATTGCAGGCAGGGTCAATATTTCTTGGCACTGATATGTCAATTAAAAACAAAGGTTTATACTTCCTTAAAGGCATAACTTCTTTAATCATCTGCTCTGTTATGACATAATTGGGAGCACCAGTGGAACATATGATAATGTCACACCTCGCAATCTGCTCTTTAAGGTTTTCAAATGCAACTGCACTGCCACTGAACTCTCTTGCAAGCTCTTCTGCACGGGCATATGTTCTGTTTGTAACATAAACATTTTTTATTCCGCTTCCTATGAGATGACGCATTGCAAGCTCTGCCATCTCACCAGCTCCCACAAGAAGAATGGATTTCTTTGAAAGCTCATCAAAAACTTTCTTAATAAGTCCTACTGCTGCATAGCTTACAGAAACAGGATTTTCTCCAATTCTCGTTTCATTTCTCACCCTTTTAGCAGTAAAAAGTGCCCTATTCATTAAATGATTGAGTATTAAAGAAGTAGCCCTCTCTGAAAGTGCTATCTCATAAGAGTCTTTCACCTGTCCTGTAATCTGGGGTTCTCCAACAATCATTGAGTCGAGGCTTGATGCAACCTTGAAAAGATGACTTACTGCATCTCTGTCAGTGTAAATGTAAAGATACTTTTCAAAATCTTTTACTGGAATATGGTGAAACACTGAAAGAAAATGCTTAATGTTTTCTATAATTTTTTCATTTCCCTCGTTAGAGTAAGCATAAACTTCAACCCTGTTACATGTTGAAAAGATTACAGCCTCATTAATACCCTCAGTCTGAATTAATCTCTTTAATCCTTCTCTGATACTTTCCTGTGTATTAAAGGCAAGCTTTTCTCTTATCTCAACAGGGGCTGTCTTATGATTCAATCCTAAAACTATCAGGTTCATAACCTTTTATGAAAACTTTCTGTTAAAAGATTTATACCAAAAAAGCCAAATATAACAAGAAGAAAACCTATTATTGTAAGATAGGCTGCTTTTTTCTTTCTCCAGTCTTCTTTTACCCTAAAATAAAAAATAGTAAGATAAACAATCCATATCAAGAAACTCCATATTTCCTTCGGATCAAAATGAAAACCAAGTAAATTGATATATTTAATCATACCTAAGACAATGGCAAAGGTATAAATGGGAAATCCCCAGAATATAAGACGATAGTTTATTTTGTCAAGAACCTCAAGACTTGGAAGAATTCTATCAAGCCCTCCAAATTTTTTGAATTTTATTGCTCTTTCCTGAATAAGATAAAGAACGCTGAAAACAAATGCCATGCTGAATAAAGCTATGCCAAAAACAGCCATCAAAGCATGAATATCAATTAAAAGACTTTTTAACTCAGGCTTAATAAAAGGAATGTTTCTCGGGAAAAAAGCACTTACAAACATGAAGGTAAAAATCAGAATCACTCCAAAATTTAAAACCCTTGCTTTGTATGAAAATCTAATGCAGAGAGATATTAAAAGAATGCTCCACGCAAAAAATGAGATCGCCTCATGCATTGAAAAAACAGGCGCTTGTCCTGATTTTATGTATCTTATAGCAAAATAAACCGTATGAAGAGTGAAACCTCCCATGCTCAGTAAAAAAACAGCTCTGTCAAGGTCGTCCTTTTTTCTAATAATTCCGGCAAGACTTAAAAGAAAGCCAGCGAAATAAAAAGTGAGAGCGAGTTCAAAAAATACTGTTCCCATCAGAAACAGCCAAGCTCACACTTACGGATTTTTATATTGAGTTCATTCGCTGCTCTTCCAACTTCAATATAGGGAACTCCTATTTCTTCAGCAATCTTTCTTGCTTCTGCACATGTAATCTTTCCGCTATTGCTTCTTTCTTTAAGAAGCTTTTCAATGAGTTTTCTTTGCTGAATTGTTTCAATCTCTTCCATAACTTCCTCCATAGAGTATTTTCCTTCAATAACTATATCAGCTATCTCTAAAATAGCTTTACCTGAAGGTTTTATGTGCTCATCATTTTGACCTTTAAGAAATATTATAACATCAGGCTGCATAATTCTTACCAGAGAATTCCCCTCAATAATGAAAACAACCCTTTTTTTATCATTCTGGTATATATGACCCAAAAACTCCTTTTTTAACCTTTCAGCAATCTCTGGTAAATCATTTTCTGTAGCCTTTACCAAGTAAACATAGTCTGCTCCAGCTTTTTTTATCCTTGATGTGTCTTTTCCTTCTGTTTCAATAATTGAAGGCTCTTTAATAATTGAGGAATAGAGAGATGTTTTTGTATATTTTACTGCAATAATATTGATTTGAGCAGGAAATTGTTTTTTTAATATTTTTATAAAACTTTCTATGAAAAGGGTCTTACCAGTTCCACTTTTACTTCCTCCCACTCCTATACTTAGAGAAAAAAACATTCTTAAGAACTCTTTAACATAACCTCAATCTCTTCTAATCTGGTTTCATGTTCTTTAAGTTTATTTGATATGACCGTTTTTTCCTCATAAAGATCCTTTAAAATTTTTATCATCGTGTCATTCTGTCTTGCTATGAAATCAAAGTCATAGAATCTTAATTTACTTTTTATCTCAACAATCTGTCTCTCCAATTCATACAAATAAAGCCTTACTCCTTCTCTTATTTTTTCAATAGCATCACTTAACCGCCTTTCAAACTCAAGAAAGTCTTCCTTCGTTGCAAAGGCTTTCAGATCTTCCTTCGTTGCAAAGGCTTTCAGAT
>NZ_JBMFOO010000003.1:0-25671 GCF_049969575.1 Thermodesulfovibrio sp.
TCAAAGACCAAAATTTTTTATAAATTAAAGCACAAATTAATAAAAAAAGTCAATCCCAGGCAGAAAAATTTACAATTGCTTGCCAAAATTTTTTATTTCAGGATAAAATTAAATATTAAACTTGAGGGAGGACAAAATGAAAGAGAAAATTCATCCTGAATACAAAGAGGCAAAGGTTATATGTGCCTGCGGTGAAACTTTTATCACCCGTTCAACAAAACCTTTAATTAAGGTGGATATTTGTTCTAAGTGTCATCCTTTTTACACAGGAAAGCAGAAAATTGTTGACACAGAAGGTAGAGTAGAAAAGTTCATGAAGAAATACAGTAAAAAATAGCTGTAAAAAGTTTTCTCAGGGGGTTAGAATTAAATTTTTATTTTTTCTAACCCCTTTTTGTTTGTCCTTGAATCTTAAAATGTAGGAGAAACTATAAGATGAAAGATACAATAGGTGGACAGGCTGTAATTGAAGGCGTGATGATGAAATCAAAAAAAGCATGGGCTGTGGCTGTAAGAAGTCCAGAGGGTGAAATTGTCATAAAATCAGAAGAATTTAAAAAACAAAGCATTGTGACAAAAATTCCCGTAATAAGAGGTTTTTTTATTCTTCTTGAAACTTTATGGCTTGGCATGAAAGCAATTGATTTTAGCAGTAAAGTCGTATTTAAAGAGGAAAAATCAAGCCCGTGGAGTTTTGCTTTCTCATTATTTCTGGCATTTTTAATTGGAATACTTCTCTTTATTGTTTTACCTTTATATCTAACAAAACTGTCAGCCTATTTTATTGAAATGGTAACTACAAATTCCTTTGTTTTTAATTTGATAGATGGTATTTTGAGAGTTTTAATATTCATAGGCTACATTTTTGCAATAGGCATGTGGAGCCAGATGAGAAAAATTTTTGCCTATCACGGTGCTGAACACAAAACAATAAATGCCTTTGAAGCAGGTGAAGCTCTAACCCCTGAAAATGTAAAGAAATACTCAAGATTGCATGCAAGATGTGGTACAAGTTTTATTCTTATTGTGCTTGTAATAAGCATCATTGTATTTTCAATGATTCCATCTTCATGGAACTTTGTTTTAAAAGCTTTATCAAGAATTATACTTTTACCATTAATTGCTGGAGTATCCTACGAGATATTAAAAATTTCTGCTAAATGGCGTAATAATTTCGTAGGTAAGATTATTATACTGCCCGGATTGATTTTCCAGAAAATAACAACCCATGAGCCAGATAGCTCACAGATAGAGGTTGCTTGTGAAGCTTTAAAAGCTGTTTTAAAATTGAATGCAGGAGGAGGAATAAATGATTGAAAAACTCACAGAAATTGAAAATAAATATGAAAAGATAACTCAAGCACTTTTAGATCCAAAAGTGCTTTCCAATAAAGAAGAATATATGAAATACTCAAAAGAAAGTCAGCAACTGGAAGGGATTGTTACAAAATTTAGAGAGTATAAAAAAATTATTCAACAGATGCAGGAAGCTGAAGAAATAATTAAATCAGGGGATTCAGATTTAAAAGAGCTTGCTGAAGAGGAATTACAAAAACTGAAAAAAATAAAGCCTCAGATTGAACAGGAGCTGAAAATTCTGCTTTTACCAAAGGATCCAAGGGATGAAAAAAATGTAATTCTTGAAATAAGAGCAGGCACAGGTGGTGAAGAAGCAGCACTTTTTGCAGCAGATTTATTTAGAATGTATGCAAAATATGCTGAATCAAAAGGATGGAAGATAGAGATTCTTGACAGTCATCCTACTGGATTGGGAGGTTTTAAGGAAGTAATTGCTTTGATTTCTGGCAAGGGTGCTTTTAGCAAACTGAAATATGAAAGCGGGGTTCACAGAGTTCAAAGGATTCCTGTTACAGAAGCATCTGGTAGAATTCATACATCTACTGCAACAGTAGCTGTGCTTCCTGAAGCAGAAGAAGTTGATATAAAAATTGATGAGAAGGATTTAAGAATAGATACCTTTTGTTCTTCAGGTCCAGGAGGACAATCTGTAAATACAGCCTATTCAGCAGTAAGAATTGTTCACTTGCCAACAGGAATAGTTGTTCAATGCCAGGACGAAAGGTCTCAGATTAAAAACAGAGAAAAAGCTATGAAGGTTTTGAGAGCTCGTCTGCTTGAAATGGAAAGGCAGAAAAAAGAAGCAGAAAGAGCAGCTGAAAGAAAAGAGCAGGTTGGCACAGGTGAAAGAAGTGAAAGAATAAGAACTTATAACTTCCCTCAAAATAGAGTTACTGATCATAGAATAGGACTTACTCTTTACAAACTTGAGCAGGTTTTAAATGGAGAGATTGATGAAATAATTGATGCCCTGATTGCCTACTATCAGGCTGAGAAACTTAAAGAGATGTGAAGGCTCTTGAAAAAATAAAACAGCTTGTTGGCAAATTTTCTATTGATCCGAAAGAAGCACAGCAAATTGTCTGTCATGTTTTAAAAATTGAAAAGGTTCAACTTTATACCAGAAATCCTGAAATAACTTCTGATGAAGAGCAAACTATGAATTTTTTTGTTGAAAGAAGGCTAAAAAGAGAACCCCTCCAGTATATTCTTGGAGAATGCTTTTTTTACAACCTTAAAATAAAGGTAGGACCGGGAGTATTAATTCCAAGGCAGGAAACTGAAATTCTGGTAGATGAAGTGTTGAAGAGTAAAAATTTAATTGCACATACAGGACAGAGAATACTTGATTTATGCACAGGCTCAGGATGTATTGCTTTAGCAATAGGTAAAAATATTCCTGAATTCCAGATTTTTGGCATTGATATTTCAGAAAAAGCAATAAAATACGCAGCAGAAAATAAGGTATTGAACAATGTAAAAAATGTTTTTTTTCTTGTTGGAGATTTATTTAATCCCTTTAAAGAAAAAATTTTTTCCTGTATTACAGCAAATCCCCCTTATGTAAAAACAGGACAAATACATGAATTACAGCCTGAGATTAAAAACTATGAACCTCTGGAAGCATTAAATGGAGGGATAGATGGACTCATTTTTTATAGAAAAATTCTTGATGGCGCTAAAAAATATCTTTTAAAGAATGGATTGATTTTTTTAGAGATAGGAGCAGGACAGGCAGATGAAATCTGTGCTTATGCATTGATGAGAGGTTTTGAGGTAAGCAATGTAGTAAAAGATCTTGCAGGAATTCAAAGAGTTATGATATTAAAAAACAGTAAGGCAGATGAAACTCAAATTTAGAAATATTTTTCTTTTTTTAATGTTGCTAACATCTTTTGCCTCTGCCGAAGAGTATATTATACAATCTGTTCCTTTTTTTCCTTCAGAGGATTTTCAATGCGGTCCTGCATCCTTAGCAATGGTTTTAAATTTTTGGGGAGTAAAAATCACTCCAGAGGAAATTGCAAGGGAAATTTACAGTAAAGATGCTCGTGGAACAGCTGATTTTGACATGATTATGTTTACAGAAAAAAAGGGATTCAAGGCGTTACAATACAGAGGAAACATTGAAGATATAAAAGAAAAGATAAAAGCTCAGAAACCGTTGATAGTCATGACAGATGAAGGATTTTGGTTTTATAAGAAATATCATTACATGGTAGTTGTCGGATTTGATGAATCTACTGTTATAGTAAATTCAGGAGCTGAAAAGCATAAACGAATTGATACTGAAGTTTTTATAAAAAAATGGGGAAAAACAGGATTTTGGACACTTTTAATAGAGAGATAGGGAGGGAGGATGGCAAAAGTTTTAGCAATTATTCTTGCAGGAGGCAAGGGTGAAAGACTTTTTCCCTTAACTTCTTTCAGGTCAAAACCTTCAGTGCCCTTTGGAGCAAGATACAGAATTGTTGATTTTGTCTTAAGCAATCTTGTTAATTCCCAAATTTACTCCATCTATCTTCTTGTTCAGTATAAATCCCAATCACTTATTGAGCATATTAGACAGAACTGGTTTTTTTCATCAGTTGGCAGAGATCACTTTGTAACAGTTGTTCCACCTCAGATGAGAATGGGGCCTGAATGGTTTCAGGGAACAGCTGATGCAGTTTTTCAAAACATTGGATTAATTAAAGAGCACAAGCCTGATATTGTTTTAATTTTTGGTGCTGATCACATTTACAGAATGGATATAAGACAGATGATAAAATTTCATATTGAAAATGATGCTGAGGTTACTGTAGCTGCAAGGCCTATTCCAATAAAACAGGCTTCAGCATTTGGAGTAATTGTGGCAAATTCAAACCAGAAAATCACAGGATTTCAAGAAAAACCGAAGCAACCACAGCCCATGCCTGATAACCCTCAGATGGCTTATGTTTCAATGGGTAATTATATTTTTAACAGTGATATTTTGGTTGATGCTTTAGTGAGGGCTGAAAAGAAAAAACAGCACGATTTTGGTGCTCATGTTATTCCCGAGCTTGTTGAAAGAGGGGCAAGAGTTTATGCATATGATTTTGATAAGAATGAAATCCCTGGCATTAAACCATATGAAGAGCGAGGTTATTGGAGGGATGTAGGAACAATTAGTACTTATTTCGATGCTCATATGGATATGCTTGGAGAAAAACCTGTTTTTGAAATTTACAATAAGATGTGGCCTATTTATCCTTCAAGATATGAAGGGCCACCTGTAAAAATTCTTGATGGACAAATAAGAAATAGCGTTATCGCTGATGGAGCATTAATTTATGGCGGTAAGATAGAAAATTCTTTCATAAGAAGCGGATGCATAATAGAGGAAGGAGCTCAGGTAAAAGATTCTTTAATTATGGATGATGTTGTTGTAAAAAGAAATAGCAGGCTTTACAGGGTTATAGTAGATAAAAAGAATGTGGTTTATGAAGGAGAAGAAATTGGATTTTCACGTGAAAAGGATCGTTTCCGCTGTCATATAGATTCTTCAGGAATCTGTATTATTCCAAGAGCAGCAAGATACAATGATTGGATTAAAGAAATCAGCCGTATTTAGAATAATTTTTATTTTTTTATTTGTTTTTTGCTTATCAGCTCACGCTCAGGATAAAAAAAAGATTTTGCTTCTTAACTCCTATCATCAGGGATTGAGCTGGACAGACAATATAATGATAGGAATTAAAGAATCATTAAAGCCATTAGAAAACAGTATTGATTACTATGTTGAATATATGGATACTAAACGTTTTTATGGAGAAAAATACTTCAACAAAATTTTTGATCTTCTAAAACAAAAATACCATGGGATTAAGTTTGATTTGATAATTGTGTCGGATAATGACGCTCTTTTATTCACTATGAAACATTATAACGAACTGTTTTACGGGGTGCCTGTGGTTTTCTGCGGAATCAATAATTTTAAAGATAGCCTGATAGAAAAATATAGAAAATGGTTTACAGGAGTTGCCGAGGAAACAGATGTTGAAGGAACAATTGATATAGCACTTAAGCTTCATCCAGATACAAAAAGAGTTTATATTATTAATGACATCACAACAACCGGATTAGCGATGAAAAGAACACTTTTTGAGATATTTCCAAAATTCGCAGATAAAGTAAAATTCATTATTCTTGAGAATCCGGATATGAAAGAACTTCAGAAAAAAGTTGAGACAATTCCACCAAAAAGTATCATCCTTCTTTTGCTCGTAAACAGAGACAGAACAGGCAATTTCTTTGCTTATGAAGAAAGCCTTGATTTGCTTTATCCTCATACCAATTCTCCCATATACAGTGTATGGGATTTTTATCTTGGCAGAGGAATTGTAGGTGGTAAATTGACAAGCGCATTTTTGCAGGGCAAAAAAGCAGGGGAGCTGGCTATGCAAATTTTACAAGGTAAAAGCCCTTCTGAAATTCCAGTTATTAAAGAAAGTCCAAATGAATTTATGTTTGACTATAATGAACTTAAAAGATTTCATGTCTCTTTAAATAAGCTTCCAAAAGAAAGCAGAGTCATAAATTTGCCTGAAAGCTTCTGGGTAAAATACCGAAAAACATTGATAAGTATTACCTTAATTTTTATTGGATTGTCCCTCGTAATAGTTGTCCTTTCAATAAACATCTCAAAGAGGAAAAAAGTTGAAAAAGAGTTAAGACTCTCAGAGGAAAAATACAGAGATCTTTACGATAATGCACCAGATATGTATCACTCAGTTGATAAAAATGGAATTATTATTGAATGCAATGAAACAGAGGCAAAAATGCTGGGATACAGAAAAGAAGAGATAATTGGTAAACCTATAACATACTTTATGACAGAAGAATCAAGAAAAGCACAGGAAGAGTTTTTCCCTAACATAGGAAAATACAGTTTTATTCAAGTTGAAAGAGACTTTGTCCGAAAAGATGGCTCAGTTTTCACTGCTGCTTTAAATGTTTATGTAGAGGTGGATGAAAAGGGAAATTTTGTTAAAACAAAAACAATAGGAAGAGATATTACATACAGAAAGAAAATTGAGGAAGAACTCAGGAAATCAAAAGAAGCTCTAAGAAAACTTTCCGTATATTTGCAGAATGTAAGAGAAAAGGAAAGGAAGGAAATTGCCAGAGAAATTCATGATGAAATGGGACAGTCTCTCACTGCGTTAAAACTTTCTTTGTCATGGATTAGAAAAAGGATCGAAGATGAATTTTTACAGGAAAAATTTGATGAAACATTAAGCATAGTAAATGCCTTGATAAAACAGGTTCAGAATATATCAAACAGACTCCGTCCTTCTTTAATTGACCATTTAACCCTGGAAGATGCTATAATGTGGCAGGTCAAGGAATTTGAGAGAAATACTTCAATACCGTGCAGCGTTGAGATTTCAGAAGACAGCGTGAAATTAGCAAGAAACATATCTTTAAATATTTTCAGAATATTCCAGGAAGCACTTACAAATGTGGCAAGACATGCCAATGCAACCCTGGTTAATATTAAAATGTTTCGATCAAATGGCAGTGTTTTGTTAATTATTAAAGACAATGGTATGGGGATACCAGAAGAGAAAATTAAGAGTCCTGAATCATTCGGTTTAATGGCAATGAGAGAAAGGGCTTATTCTATAAATGCAACCTTTGACATACGAAGAATCCCGGAAGGAGGAACTGAAGTAATTCTTTCCGTTCCTTTAAGAGAAAATGAATAAAAAACTGAAAGTTTTAATCGTTGATGACCATACTCTCTTTAGAAAAGGATTAAAGGAAATTCTTCTTGATAATCCTTATATTACAGAATGCAAAGAAGCTAAAACTGGTTACGAAGCCATTGATATTCTTTCAAAAGAAAATTTTGATATAGTATTTCTTGATATAGCAATGCCTGATATGGATGGGATAGAAACCCTAAAAAAAATTAAAAATGAGCATCCTGAAACAAAAATACTTATGCTCAGCATGTATCCTGAAGAGCAGTATGCTATAAGATCGTTAAAATATGGAGCTTCAGGTTATCTCAATAAATCTGCAGAACCAGATGAACTTTTAAATGCAGTTAATAAAATAATAAAAGGCGGTAAATACATTCCACAGGCTTTTTCAGAAAAACTGATTCATTACATTGATAAATCCTGGGAGATTCCACCTCATGAAAAGTTATCAGAAAGGGAATTTCAGGTTTTTCTTATGATAGCAAAAGGCAAAAGTCTCATTGAGATTGCCAGAGAACTTTCCATAAGCATTAAAACTGTAAGCACCTATAGAGCAAGAATTCTTGAAAAACTTGGATGCGAAAACAATGCTGAAATTATAAATTACGCTATCAAGAATGGTCTGATAGCTTAGTGACCACAAAAAAACCACCAAATAGCAGAATGAGCAGAGTTATTATAAAACTTTGCCACCCGAAATTTTTATATACAATTCCTGGCAGATAAGAGCCAACAACACCACCTGAGTAATAAAAAGCTATGTATGCTCCATTTACAAGGCTTTTTTGTGTTGTTACAATTCTATTTAAATAACCAGAAGCTACTGAATGAACGAGAAACATCCCAGAGCAAAAACCAAACATTGCAATAAATATTAGCAACATGTTGGGTAGACTTAATATCAAAAGAAAAAATCCATAGACAGAAAAACCAAATAACATGGTTTTTCTTTCGTTCCCAATGACTCTTATAATTTTTGTTGCGATAAAGGATATGAAAATTCCCGTGATGTAACCTGAATAAATAAGTCCTATAAGCATTTCGCTGGCTTGTTTATTAATGCTTTTTATCCTGAAAGGCAAGAAATTTGTTATCCCCGAGAAAACAAAAAACAAGCAGAAAACAGCGATGTAAATATAAAAAATTTTTTTATTGAAAACAACAAGCTTAAAGTTCTTAAAACTAAGATAATCTTTTTTTTGAATTTTTGGTATCTTAAGCTCTTCCATAAAATAATAAACTATAGGAAGCACAACAAGAAGACTCAATGACATTACTTGAAAACACGCTCTCCACCCAAAATAATTAGCTATAATACTACCGAGAACTCTTCCAAGAAGTCCTCCAATTATTGTAAAAGCAATATAATAGGACATAAAAAATTGAATTTTTTCTTTTACAGATTTTAATGCGATATATGTTGTGTTTGAAGTAAGAATTGCAGAGATTAAAAAACCCTCTATAAACCTGAGGAATATAACCAGATAAACATTTTCTGCCATAGATATTGAAAATACAACAAAAGAGTGTATTGCAGCAGCGAAGATGATCATTTTTCTTGGAGAAAAAAAATTAAGCAAAACTCCTGAGATAACAGGAATTACTGTAAGAGGAATGAAAGTGGCACTCATAATTAGTGATATCGTATCCATTTCAACTTTAAAAGAACTTCCAAGTAGGGGTAAAAGAGGCTGAGGCATGTGCAATGCTGAAATTGTAAGTATGGTTGTATAGATTATGGCAAGAAAATCCTTAATTGGCATGGATGAAATTTTTGAAAAAACTCTCCCTTTTGTTTTTTAAGAGTTTTTACAGTAAAATAGCAAAACTACAATGTTATTCTTACCAGTTTGTCAAAAATATGAATTGTATCAACAAATCTTACAATCTTTTGATAGGATTCTATCACAATTGAGTGAGTTCTTGCGCCTCCACCAAAAAATCTTACTCCATTAAGCAGGTCTCCCTTTGTTACTCCTGTAGCAACAAAAATTATGTCATCACTTGGAACGAGGTCATCAAGAGTGTAAACTTTGTCTTCATCAATGTCCATACCATAGCTTATAGCACGCTTTTTTTCTTCTTCATTTCTCCATCGCATTCTTGCCTGCATTTCTCCACCAAGAGATTTTACAGCTGCCGCTGAAAGCACGCCTTCTGGTGCTCCACCAATGCCCATAAGCGCATGAATACCTGTTCCTTCAACAGTTGCTGCAATAGCTGGTGTTATATCTCCATCTGAGATTAATTTAATTCTTGCACCAGCAGCGCGAATTTCTTTAATAAGATTTTCATGTCTTGGTCTGTCAAGCACAACCACAACAAGGTCATCTATGTCACGTCCTAAAGCTTTTGCAAGGGCTTGAAGGTTTTCTTTTACAGATTTTCTTATATCAACCATTCCCTTTGCTTGTGGTCTTACAACAAGTTTTTCCATATATGTGTCAGGGCAGTGAAGAAGTCCATTTCTTTCTGTTACAGCCATAACAGTAAGAGCATTGGGCATTCCTGTTGCGCAAAGATTTGTTCCTTCAAGAGGATCAACAGCTATGTCCACTTCAGGACCAGTTGCATTTCCAACTTCTTCTCCAATATAAAGCATAGGTGCTTCATCTCTTTCACCTTCTCCTATAACGATTCTACCTTTGATTGGTAAATCATTTAATGCCTTTCTCATTGCTGTTACAGCAGCCTGATCTGCTTCTTTTCTGTCTCCCTTGCCCATCAATCTTGCAGCTTCAATTGCTGCAAGCTCGCAAACTTTTAAAATTGCGGGAGTCAATGAACTATTCATTTTAAATTCCTCCTATTATTTTTTTGAGGTTATTGAATAAAAACTTGATATTATCTTTTTTACTTTCTGAGACTTACACTTTGGGCATCTTACCTTTGTTTTTTCCATTTCGCTTATGCTCATTTTCTTCGTAAAAGTTTCATTGCACTTTTGGCATTGAAACTCATACAAAGGCATAAGCCACCTCCTAAATTAGATTTTTTTCTTTCATGCTAAAGTATCTTCCATTTCCTATAATTACATGGTCTAAAAGGGAAATTTCAAGTATTTCAGAAGCCTTTTTTAATTTTTTTGTAATATCCAGATCTTGCTCAGAAGGAGTAGGGTCTCCGCTTGGATGATTATGAGCAAGAATCACTGCATAGGCTGAATGCTTTACTGCTTCTTTAAAAATCTCTCTTGGATGAATTATTGTTTGCGTTAATATTCCTTCTGAAACTTTAATCTCTTTGATGAGTTTCAACTTTGTATCAAGTAAAAGAGTGATAAAAACTTCTTTTTTTAATCCACTAAGCTTAGGATAAAGATAATTGTAAACTGCATTGGCAGAATTAAAGTTTTTTTCTTTTTCTGCATGGCTTAAAACTCTTCTCCCCAGCTCAAAGGATGCTTTAATCTGAGCAATCTTTGCAATTCCAAGCCCTGCTATATGCTGAAGTTCATTTACTGATGCATCTTCAATTCCTTTTAATCCTCCAAACTTATTTAAAAGCTCAATTGCTGTTTCAACCACTGTTTTTCCATTAATCCCTGTTCTGAGAACAACAGCAAGCAATTGAGCATCTGAGAGGCTTTGAGCACCTTCTTTAATAAGTCTTTCTCTGGGTCTTTCAGCTTCTGGCCATTCCTTAAGCTTCATTTTATTCCCGCACCAGGATTAACCTCTCTGTCAACTGTAAGAATTGATATAGTGCCATCTGAAGCAGTTGCTGCGAGTAGCATACCTTGAGATTCAACTCCCATGAGTTTAACTGGTTTAAGGTTGGACACAACAATAATTGATTTGCCAATTAACTGTTCAGGTGAATAGGATTTTCCAATTCCTGCAACAATTTGTCTTTGCTGTCCAATATCTACAATAAGTTTTATAAGCTTTTCTGATCCCTTTATTCTTTCAGCTTCAATAACCTTTCCTACTTTAAGTTTTATCTTCATAAAATCTTCTATACCTATAAGCTCTTGCATTTTACTGTTGTCTTCCTTGATTTTTTGTTCTGACTCATTATCTTTTTTTGTCTGTATTCTTGGAAAGATTTGTTCAATCTTTTCAGTCTTAACCTCCTTTAACTGAATACTCCAGCTTAACATATTATAATCAATTTTTAAAGATTTTAATCCTAAGGCATTCCAGATTTTCATCGCTGTATCAGGCATAAAAGGATAGAGAAAAACAGTTATGATTCTGATGCTATTCCATATGTTAAAAAGTATAAGAGAGAGTTTTTCAGAATCCTCTTTTGATATTTTCCATGGCTCTGTTTTTGCAATATAGTTGTTTGTAAGGGATATAGCTTCCCATATTTTTTCAAGAACAATATTGAATTTGAACTCATCCCACAGTTTTTCATTGTCAATCTCTGTTATTAATTTTTTAATTTGTATTGTAAAATCATCATCTATCCACATTGGGTTTATCTGACCATTCATGTATTTTTCATTCATCACAAGAAAACGATTGAGGAGATTACCAAGGTCATTGGCAAGATCATTGTTTATTCTTCTTACAATTGCTTCTTCTGAAAAATCTCCATCAAGGCCAAAGGAAACTTCACGGAACAAAAAGTATCTGAGGGTATCTACTCCATATTTTTTTATAATTTCATGGGGATTTACAACATTACCAAGAGATTTTGACATTTTAGCACCCTGCACAGTCCACCATCCATGGGCAAATATATTTCTTGGAAGAGGCATTCCCAAAGCCATGAGCATTGTTGACCAGTAAACTGCATGGGTTATCAAAATGTCTTTCCCAATTAAATGATGATCAGGTGGCCACCACTCAATATTTTTGGGTGCAAGATAATTCAATGCTGAGTAATAATTAACCAGTGCATCAAACCATACATAGGTAGTATAGTTTTCATCAAAGGGAAGAGGAATTCCCCAGCTAAGCCTCTGTCGAGGACGAGATATGCAAAGATCACCAAGAGGTTTATTTTTAAGAAATGAAAGAACCTCATTTTTTCTCGTTTCAGGAAGAATGTATTCAGGATTTTTTTCAATGTAATCAATGAGAGAGTTCTGATATTTGGACATGAGGAAAAAGTAGTTTTCTTCTTCAATGTATTCAACATCTCTTCCGCAGTCAGGGCATTTTCCTTCTATTAAATCTTTGGCTGTCCAGAATCTTTCACAGGGAGTGCAATACATTCCTGAGTATTTTCTTTTTTCAATTTCTCCTTTATCGTAAAGTTTTTGAAGTATTGCACTAACAACTTTTTTGTGTTCTTCATCAGTTGTTCGTATAAAAGCATCATTGCGTATATTTAATTCATTCCATAATGTTTTAAAGTTTTCAACCATTATATCCGCATGTTCCTTTGGAGACCTACCACGCTCACGAGCTGCTTTTTCAACCTTCTGTCCGTGTTCATCTGTTCCTGTAAGAAAAAAAACTTTTTTCCCTTTAAGTCTCATATATCTTGCCAGTATGTCTGCAGCCAGTGTTGTGTAGGCATGTCCAATATGTGGAATATCATTGACATAATAAATTGGTGTTGTAATATAAAATCCCTTATTTTGACTCATCCTTTCCTCCAGAACTTTCATCTATTAATTCTTCTGCCTCTTTTATAATAAAGGACAGTTTTTTAATTTCAGGCTCTTTTTCTTCCTGAGCAATAATTTCTTCATCAACAGTATCCTCTGCTTCATCATAGTATTCGTGTCTTAGACAACATTTCAACCTTCCGCAAACACCTGAAAGCTTGGAAACATTAAGCACAATTTCCTGATCTTTAGCCATTTTTAAAGAAATTGGCTTAAAGAAACTTATAAATGTTTTACAGCATGTCTCAAACCCACAAACTCCAATCCCACCAAGAAATTTTGCTTCATCCCTTACTCCTATCTGCCTCATTTCTATTCTCGTTTTGAATTTTGCTGCAAGGTCTTTAACCAGTTCTCTGAAATCAATCCTACCTTCTGCAGTAAAATAGAAGATAATTCTTTTTCTGTCAAGGGCAGACTCCACCACTAATAGTTTCATCGGTAACTGTCTTTCATTTATTCTTTGAAGACAAAAATTCCATGCTTCTTTCTCTAAAGAAAGATTTTTCTGAAAGGCTTCCATATCTTCCTGAGTTGCCTTTCTCATGACTGGCTTAAAAGAGTTTTCTGTGTCAGAAGAAGTTTTCAAAACATATCCCAAGGTTAATCCAAAATCACCCTCCACAACAACAAAATCACCTTTTTTTAATTCTATACCAAGGTTGTTTAAATAGCGATAAACTTTACCAAAAGGTCTAACTCTTACATGTACTATATTGTTCATCCCTGTATCTCCTATTGTTCTAAGTTAGTTGTTTCTTGCTTTTTTATAGTTATCAAATTCCCAAGAAGATAAGTCATATAATTCCATACAATTGACTTATTTAAATTTAAATCAATGCTTCTTTTTATGTTTTGTATCTCTTCATAAAGATTAAACAATTCCTCTCGAGATGCATTTTCTTTTAGTTTAAAATCTGAGGGTAAAATAGGGCAATATGAAGTTTTAAGAAAAAATTCCAAAAAGCAGTCTCTAAGAAAAATACATAAAAAATCTATCCACCATTTAACATCTTCATTGTCTTTCCACGGTGATTTTTTATTCTTTTCTTTCATGTTTTTTAATGTGCTATTAAACCATTGAATATCTTTTGATACATCCCTTGATATAAAAAGCCCTGGTTTACCCATAATAATTCTGATTAAACTGTCTTCAACATCAGGTAGAATCTTTTTTACTGCTTGAGTTGAAAGAGGTGTAAAATATACTTTAAAACATCTTGAAATCAGAGGTTCTGGTAAAGTATCAATATTTTCGCAGATAAGAATTATTACAGTATTTTCAGGAGGCTCTTCAACTGTTTTAAGAAAGGCATTTGCTGCTGCATGATTCATTTTATGTGCTTCTTTTATGATAACAACTTTATACCTTCCTTCAAGAGGACGGAAAGAAACAAACTCTTCAACCTCTCTTATGCTGGTCACTGTTATTACATCCTTTTCAGCAGTTACGAGTTTAACATCTGGATGCAATCCCTGTTCAATTTTTTTGCATGATGTGCAAATATTGCAGGCATCTTCTTCAGAATTCAAGCAATTCAGAGCTTTGGCATAGTTGATAGCTGTTGAAGTTTTTCCGATATAAGCGTCTCCCAGAAATAATAAAGCACTGGGAATCTTTTTCGTCCTTAATGTGCCCTTGAGTAGTTTTATTGCTTTTTCCTGGGATATGATTTCATTAAAACTCATTTTATTAAATGGTTCAACATATTTCAATATTGTTCAAGATAGTTCAAATAATCAAGGATTTAACTTTTTTATATATTTTTTCAGCTATTACATTTATAGACTCAGTGGCATCCAGAACAAAAAATCTTTCTTTGTTTATTTTTGCAAGTTCAAGATAACCCTCTCTTACTTTCTCATGAAAGGATAAGGTTTCCATCTCAAATCTATCTTTTTTATTTGCTTTCTTATTTCTTCCAAGCCCGATGCTTGCTGAACAGTCAAGCAATACTGTTAAATCTGGTATGAATTGACTGAATAGTTTTTTATTCAATTCTTCAATTAAATCAATTGATATACCTCTTACATATCCCTGATAAACTATGGTTGAATCAGTAAATCTGTCACATATTACAATAAAACCTGCTTCAAGATGTGGCTTTATTTTTTCCTCAATGTGTTGAGCTCTGTCTGCAAAATAAAGAAGAAGTTCACATAATGGAGTTATTTTAATTTCTGAATTAAGAAGAATCTCTCTGATGTATCTTCCAGCTAAGGTATCTCCTGGCTCATAAGTATAAAAAACTTTAAATCCTTCATTCTTCAATGTCTGAGCAAGCAGTCTTCCCTGAGTTGTTTTGCCAGAACCCTCTATGCCTTCAAAGGTTATAAAAATTCCTCTATTCATTTACCAGTTTATTTTTTAATTTTTTAAGAAGTTCACAAACTCTCTCAGAGCTTGAAACATCAAGAGAGCCCATTCCACAGGATGGAGTAATAAGTGAGTTTTTAATAATTAAAGGTAAAATTTTTGATATTTCCTCAGTTTTTCTTACTGCTTTTTCAATTATTTCTTCATCGCTAAAAACATTTAAATCATCTGTTGTTGGAATAAATCCCCAGGCAATATAGCCATTTCTGCTCAGAAATTCTGAAATTTCATCTCTGTAAATTTTGAAAAAATCAAAAAAGAAAAAGGCATCAAAGCTTAAAATATCTATATCAATAGATAAAACCTCTTTCCAGTCAGTTCTTCCACAGCAGTGAATTCCTGCTTTAACATCAAGAGATTTAATAAAAGAAACAATCTCCTTAATTAATCTCATTGCTTCAGACTGCTCAACAGAGATATATGCAGATGTGCCAACTGCCTGAAGTATAGGTTCATCAATAAAAATTATTACATTTTCGGCAAAAGTTTTTAAAAATTCAATCTGCCACCTTACTTTTGCTTTAAGATGCATGAGAGAAAGCTCTCTCAGAGTTTCATCAAAATAAATAAGTTTACCCTCATCATCTTTAAGAGATAAGGTAAATGTAAGGGGTCCTGTAATCTGTCCTTTAAAGATTTTTATTTTTTCATTTTTTATCAATCTCTGCATGCTGTAAAGACCAATTGCAAATTGTTCACTTACAGGAGATAACATTTCATCATTATAGTTACTTAACCATTCAGTGATAAGCTCATCATTTTTTTTAATGTACACTTTGCCTGATTCAAAGGTTACTCCAGGAAATCCTTCAGTAAACTGGGCAATCATCTGTTCATTAACTGAATATTTCGGCATCTGAGGCCAAAATGGGATATCAAAATATTTCAAAATAAGTTCACATGCAAGCCTGACCTCAGTATGAGGCATGCTTCCTATGCCTGTGGTGCTAAATGGTTCAAACATAATTACTCCATTGAGCTGAGTTTTTTTAGAATATCAGGATACTCTTTTTTAAAATCAGGGAAAACCCTCTTTAAAAACATTTTAATTGCCTTGATTTCAACGGCAAGTTCATTGATTTTTTCTAATTTTTTATCAATTTCATCAATTTTTTCTGAAATTACTTTTATCTCAGCTTCTATCAAGGCAATGTTTTCTTTTAAACTCATTAGGTCTTTCATAATTTACCTCTTATTTGTTTCTTCTTTGTGCTCTCATTTTTTTGCGAAGCTTTCTGTATTTATGTTTTTTTATCTTTTTTTTCCTCCACTTAAGAACACTTCCCACTCAATTCACCTCCTTTTTTCATGTTTTTAATTGTTTCCATAAAAGCTTCAAGCCATAGTTCATTAACAGTTGAGTTTGTTCCATCATAGGCAAGAGATATTACAGGGATATTATAATCCTTTTGAATAAATCTCAACAAAGCTGTAACAATGGCGCCTGGCATACATCCAAAGGGCATTGCATTAACAATGCCGCTAACACCTTTTTTAATCAAATCAATGCTTTTGCCAATACTCAAAATACTCTCTCCTTCAAAACTATCAGGAACATAGGGTGATGCAAATTTAAAAATTTCCTTTATGGAGGGCTCATGTAAAAAATTCATTGCTCCTTTAAAACAAGAAGAAAATTTCTTCTCCACCCTCCACTGGAAAAATTTATTAACAAGAATTTTTATAATAGCAGATTTATCCTTTTTTATCAAGGCTTTTCTTAAGGCCATTTTATTTACATAGTGAATCCACTCTTCAATTGGTGTAAGATATACTTCTGCGCCTAAGGCTTCAAGTCTTTTAATTAAATTTTCATTTGAAAAAGGATGACTTCTAACAAATATTTCACCAACAATTCCTATCAGAGGCTTTTTGTCTTTGTATACTGGTATGTTTTTAAACTCCTTTTTTATATTTTTAAGCAAAACTTCTAAATCACCGTTTCTACTTTTTAAAGTTTCATAGATTTTTACCATATAATGTTCATATAATGCTTCAGTTTCTCCAGCATTTTTTTCGTAAGGTCTTGTTTGAAGTAATAATTTATTGAGTAACCCATAGGCAACAACTCCCTGCCATGCTCTGAGAGAAAATTCTCCTCCTGCGATATTTAAATCTTTGTAAAATTGGGCATCCTGCTGGGGTGAATAAATGGGAACGCTCTCAAATCCTAATTTTTTAAGTATTAGCCTGTGAGAAACATTATACTGACCAAATCTGCATGGACCAGCTCCAGAAGGCATGAAAAAGGCTGTCCTTTGAGGATTGAAATCTTTTGAAAAAACGATCTTCAGCATATCACCAAGAGTTACAACATAGGGAAAGCATTCTCCTCCTGATATATATTTTCTTGCAAGCTCAACTGACTGATTGTCAGAAGGAGGCATTACTTCTGCATCAATCCCGCAGTAGTTAAAGGCTGCCTTTAAAGCAAAGGCATGGTCAGACATTCTTGGAATATATATAATTCTTTTTGATAAATCTGAACTTTTAATCAATAGGGGAATGAATTTTTTTTCTGAATCCTTTTTTTCTCTATCTCTTACACTATCTATAAAAGCCTCAAGTCTTGTAACAACTCCAGCGTCAGCACTGTGTTCATCGATCTCAAGTATCAGATAAGGCTTTTTAGCCATTTCTTCTTTGAAATAATTTATTATAAAGGAGTCAGGTCCGCAGGAGAAGTTGGTGATAAATACAGGATATACCTCGTCTGACTTATGAATAAATCTTGAGGCTCTTATAATTTTTTGCCCTGAACGCCAGTATAAGTTGCTCCATTCATCTTTGATGTTTATTCCCTCAAGAGGAAGCATATCCATTGGAATTGGAAGAACATTAAGGCGGGTAAGTTTTCCTGAGATATCAAGACTGACAGCCTGATCAAAGGAATTATATGACCTGCCTAAAATAACTACAGTAGCTTGCTGACCGAGGGATCTATCTTTTGCTGTCTCAAGAAGCTTTAAACCTTCCTTTTGAATTGAAATAACAAACTCTTTCTGCTTATGTTTTGCAGTAGCTATTTTTTCATCAAGGTTTTTTATATTTATAATTCCCTTAAATGCCTGAATCAGTTCCTTTTTGAGATAATCAAAGCCTCTTGAGAAATCTATTCTTGGTATAATAAACTTTGCTTCTCTAAATAGTCTTCTGCTTACATAAGGAATTGTCTGAACAAGAGGACATGCAAGACCTCTTTCATACTCATCATAAAGATTAAGATTTATAAAGCTCGGAAGAAAGATCAAATCAACTCCCTTTTCAATTAAGTCTGCTATGTGTCCATAGGCAACCTTAAGAGGGAAACACGCCTCAGATAAAACCTTTTCAACGCCTTTATTAATAATTTCTTTGTTCGTCTTATCTGAAACCTTTACATTAAAACCGAGCTCCCATAAAAGTGTACTCCAGAAGGGAAGATGGTCATGAAAGAAAAATATGTAAGGTATTCCAATTACAGGTGCCTTTCTATCTCTGTATTGAGCCTCATATTCTTTATGTGCCTTCCATAGTAATTCCTCTCTCAGTTTTACAGGATCTGGAAGTCTTGAAGTAACATCCTGTCTCTCATATTTATCGCATCTTCCACCATAAAAAAGATAGTTTTCTTCACCTTCTATCTTAACCCTGTTTATTTCACAGTAGTTGGGACAGCCTTTGCATTCAAAGGAAGAGATGCTGTAAAGCCTGTCTTTTAAAGAAAAGCCTTTGAATTTGCTTTCTTTGCCGTTTTTCATAAAATCTTTTGCAATCAGGGCTACACCAATTGCGCCCATGACTTCATGATGAGGTGGAATAATTAGCTCCAAAACACTGTCAACTCTCTCTTTTAAGAAATTCTCAAAGGCTGCAACAACTGCTCTGTTAAATGCAACCCCGCCCTGAAAGAATATTCTTTTACCAATAGATTTTCCAGCTACAACTCTGTTTATGTAGTTTTCCGCTATACTGTAACAAAGACCTGCAACAATGTCTTCTTTGCGAGCACCTTTATGTAGATTTATGACAAGGGAGTTTTCCATAAAAACAGTACATCTTTCGCCAAGTTTGCAGGGTGTTTTTGAGCTAAAGGCAAGGCTCTGAAACTCTTCAAGGGTTATACCAAGTTTGTCAGCCTGTTCTTCTATAAATGAGCCTGTTCCTGCTGCACAGGCTTTATTCATCTCAAAATCAACAACTTTGCCATCTTTAAGCTTTATGTATTTTGAATCCTGTCCTCCAATTTCAAAAATCGTGTCAATACTCGGGTCAAAATGAATTGCACCTCTGGCATGGGCTGTTATCTCATTTTTCACCACATCTGCACCGACAAAATCTCCAATCATATAACGACCAGAGCCTGTAACGCCAACGCCTTTTATCTGAATATTCTGAATTTCCCTGTTTATCTCACTCAAGCCTCTTTTTACTGCATCAATTGGTTTTCCTGCTGTGGGAAGATATTTCTTTGTGATAATCCTACCTTCTTCATCTATAAGAACAATGTTTGTGCTTACAGAACCAACATCAATACCGAGATAAGCATGCTGAGGCTTAAGAGGTTGAAAGCTGAAGACTGAAGATTTAAGGCTGGAGGCTGAAAGAGGCGGAAGTCCGTATTCAATCTCTGCTTTGAGCTTACCGAGTTTTTCAATAATTGCCTCATTTAGATAAGCTCCCTCTTTTTGAGCCTTAATCGCGGCACCAATTGCACCTGTCACTTCAAAATGCTCAGGTATGAGTATTTCATTTATGCCCAACACCTTCTTAAATGCTTTTATCATTCCCCTGTTTGCTGCAACTCCACCTTGAAAGGCAACTTCTTTTTCAATGCTTCTGCCCTTAAACATAGTTGCCTTAAAGTTTCTTGCAAGGGCAAAGCAAAGTCCTGCAATTATGTCTTCCAGAGGAGTTGCAATCTGCTGAAGATGAATCATGTCTGATTTTGCAAAGACACTGCAACGACCAGCAATCTTTGATGGTCTTTCAGACTTTGTTGCAAGCTCACTGAACTGTTCTATTGTAAGTCCAAGTCTTTCTGCCTGCTGCTCAAGAAAAGAGCCTGTTCCTGCTGCACATATACTGTTAAGGGAGAAATCCTTTATTCTTCCTTTTTTATCAAGAAAAACAAGCTTTGAATCCTCTCCTCCAATCTCAATAATTGTCCTTACTTGAGGATAAAAAAATGATGTTGCCGTTGCCTGTGATACAATCTCATTTACATAGGGAGCACCAGCATTCTTTGCAATAAATCTTCCCGAGACTCCAGTAAAACATATTTTTAAATCACTGTATCTTGAGGCAATATCCATTAAAATGCGGGATACTATCTCAGCAGGCTTTCCGAAATGTTTCAAATATAGTTTTTCAATAATTCTAAAATCACTGTCAACAACTGCTATCTTGGCTGTCTCACTTCCTACATCAATGCCAAGGGAAAGCTCAGAACCCATACTCATGCCATCTTTTTGTGACAAGCTCTTTTATCTCTTCTGCCTGAGTGATTTCCTCTGGCCAATCTCTCATCATTCCTTCTTCACGGGTTTTACGGGTTGCATCAATTCCCATTTTACCACCAAATCTTGGCATGCTTGATGCATGGTCAAGCTCATCAACAGGTCCCTGAGAGATTATCACATCTCTCTGCCAGTCCACATTGTTAAGGACCTTCCATGCAGTAGTTGATAAATCCTGAACATTGACATCTTCATCCACGACAATTATGAGCTTTGAAAACATCATCTGTCCCATTCCCCATAGCCCGTGAATTATCTTTTTACCATGCCCTGGGTACTGCTTTTTTATTGAAACTATAGCAGCATTATGAAATACTCCTTCCATTGGAAGATTCATGTCTATTATCTCTGGAAATTGTATTCTGAGCAAAGGAAGAAAGATTCTCTCTGTTGCTTTACCCATGTAACAGTCTTCCATTGGAGGCTTTCCAACAACTGTTGCAGGATATATGGGATTTTTTCTATGGGTAATGCAGGTTACGTGAAAAACTGGAAATTTATCCACTGGAGAGTAAAAACCTGTATGATCGCCAAAAGGTCCTTCATCTCTTAATTCATCAGGCTCCACATAACCTTCAAGGACTATCTCAGAATTTGCAGGCACTTCTATATCAGAAGTTACACACTTAACCATCTCAACAGGACTTTGTCTTAAAAATCCAGCAAATACCATTTCATCAATTCCATAGGGAAGAGGTGCTGTTGAAGAATAAATAACCGCAGGATCAGAGCCAATTGCAACAGCAACTGGCATTGTTTTGCCAAGTTCTTTATATTTTCTGAAATGCGTAGCTGCATCTTTATGAATGTGCCAGTGCATGCCTGTTGTTTTTTCATCATACACTTGCATGCGATACATTCCGCAGTTCTGTTTGCCTGTTTCAGGGTCACGGGTAAAAACCATGGGAAAAGTAATAAATCTTCCACCATCCTTGGGCCATGTTTTAAGGATTGGAAGTTTGGTTAAGTCAGGATTATGATTTATAACTTCCTGACATGCTGCTTTGTTTACTCTTTTTGGCAGGTATTTTCTAATCTCAATCAATTCAAAAACTGTTTTTATTTTGTCTTTCAATGTCTTTGGCGGAGTTTGATGGATAAGCTTTTCAATTCTTTTGCCAATATCATCAAGGTTTTCAACCTCAAGAGCAAGACGCATCCTTTCAAATGAGCCAAAAATATTTGTAACAACAGGAATTTCTGATCCCTTCACTTTTTCAAAAAACAAAGCCTTTCCACCACTGGGAGATTTACACATTCTGTCAGTTATCTCAGCAATCTCAAGCACAGGGTCAACCTCTACACTGACTCTGTGAAGTAATCCTTTTTTTTCAAGTAGGTTTAAGAATTCTCTTAAATCGTTATAAGCCATATAAAGTTATTATCCATACTCATGTAAAATTCTGTCAATCATTTGAATGTCAAAAGTAATGTTAATAATTTTGTGTAAATTCATAAATGTTTTCATTTTTTTTGCTTTTATCAAATCAATTAAGACCTTAATAAAAAATTTTACACTATCTGGATTTTATCCTGACAAAATTGAGTATAATATAAAAAATTTTTCAGGAGGTGGAGTATGGGATTTGAAAAATTTACAGAAGCAGTGGAAATTAAAAATGGGAAAGTTACAGTAAAAAATAAAGAATCAATTAAAAATTTAATGGATGAACTCATATTTGATGCAGTTTTTGAAGAATCAGATGATGTAAGAACAAAAAAGTTTTTAATAATTAAAGAAATTGCAAAAGAAATGGGAGCAATACCAGCTTCAATTCAGGCACTTTATGAGGAAATGGGAAGAGAGTTTCCTGGATTTACAGTTCCTGCGATAAATATCAGAGGATTAACATATGATGTAGCAAGAGCAATTTTCAGAAAGGCAAAGGAAAAAAATGTTGGTGCTTTTATATTTGAAATTGCTCGTTCTGAAATTGGTTATACAAAGCAAAGACCTCTTGAATACTCAGCCTGTGTTCTGGCTGCTGCTGTCAGAGAGGGATTTACAGGTCCTGTTTTCATTCAGGGAGACCATTTTCAGATAGTAAGAAGACATTTTGAAAAAGACCCAGAAGCTGAGGTTAATTATGTAAAAGGCTTAATAAAAGAGGCAATTGAAGCAGAGTTTTATAATATAGACATTGACACTTCTACTCTTGTTGACCTGAGTAAAGATACAGTATATGAACAGCAAAGACCTAATTTTGAATATACTGCTCAGCTTGCAGAATATGTCCGCAGTTTTGAACCTGAAGGTATTACTATATCAATAGGAGGGGAAATTGGCGAAATTGGCGGTAAAAATAGCACCCCTGAAGAAGCAAGAGCATATCTTGATGGATTCAGAGATGTTTATAAAGGAAACAAAGGCTTGAGCAAACTGAGTGTGCAGACCGGAACAAAACATGGTGGAGTGGTGCTTCCCGATGGAAGCATTGCACAGGTAAAGATTGATTTTGAAACTTTAAGAGTTCTTTCCGAACTTGTAAGAAAAGAGTATGGTCTCAGCGGATGCGTTCAGCATGGTGCAAGCACTCTTCCAGAGGAAGCCTTTGATAAATTTCCTGAAACAGGAACATCAGAAATACATCTTGCAACAGGATTTCAGAATATAATCTATGATAGTAAAGCTCTACCAGATGATTTCAGGAAAATGATATATGAATATCTAAAAAAAGAGTTTCGCTCTGAATGGAAAGAAGGACAGACAGAGGAACAGTTCATTTACAGCACCCGCAAAAAAGGGTTTGGTCCCTTTAAAAAGGAGTGGTGGAGCCTGCCAGGACAAGTAAAAGAGCCAATAATGCAGGAGCTTGAGAAAAAGTTTGACCTTCTTTTTGAAAAATTAAGAGTAAAGGGCACAGAGGAGCTTGTAAAAAAGATTGTTAAGCCTGTAAAAGTTTCTGTAAAAATAGAGCTTTAGGAGGCATTTTATGGAAACAGTGGGAATCATTGTAGGAGGAGGACCAGCTCCTGGAATAAATGGAACGATAAGTGCTGCAACAATTGAAGCAATAAATCAAGGTAAAAAAGTTGTGGGAATAAAAGGCGGATTTAAACCTCTCTTTGATGGAGATCTTTCCTGTGCTATGCCTCTTACTGTTGATGATGTTTCAAGAATACATACAAAGGGTGGTTCAATTCTTAGAACCTCCCGTGAGCGTACTGAAAAGGTAAGAGAGAAATTTCCGATTTTGATGGAAACATTGAAGAAACTTGGGATTAAATATCTTATAACAATCGGTGGAGATGGAACTCTTTTTATGGCAAATTGGATTGAAAGAGAAGCAAGGGGAGAAATAAATGTAGTTCATGTTCCAAAAACAATAGACAATGACCTTCCACTTCCAGGAGGTGCTTCAACCTTTGGATATGAAACAGCAAGACATTGGGGAGTGGAAATTGTTAAAAACATTATGGAAGATGCAAGAGTGACAGCAAGATGGTATTTTCTTACAATAATGGGAAGATACACAGGACATCTTGCTTTAGGAGTAGGTAAAGCAGCGGGAGCAACTATTACAATAATTCCTGAAGAGTTTCCAGAGGAGAAAATTTCTTTCAAAAAAGTGGCTGATATTCTCACAGGAGCAATAATTAAAAGAATGAGTATGGGAAGAGATCATGGAGTTGCCATACTTGCAGAGGGTTTGTCAGAAAAATTTGATCCTGAAGAACTCAGTGAATATGAACAGCTTGAAAAGGATGAAACAGGCAGAGTGAGACTCAGTGAGATTCAGCTCGGCAGAATTATGAAAAATTTTGTAAAAAAATCTCTTGAAGAACTGGGAATTAAAATAACAATAGTTGATAAAAACATAGGATATGAACTGAGGTCTGCAGACCCTATTCCTTATGATATTGAATACACAAGAAATCTTGGCTATGGTGCTGTAAGATACTTACTAAGAGGTGGCACAGGAGCAATGATAACCTTTGAAGAAGGTCATCTCATGCCAATTCCATTTGTTGAGCTTATGGATTACAGAACAGGTAAAGTAAAAATAAGAAAGGTTGATATTACCTCAGAAAATTATGAGGTAGGAAGAAAATACATGATAAGGCTTGAAAAGGAAGATTTTGAAGGAGACCGTCTCAAGGCACTTGCCAGTGTGGTAAGAATGACAGAGAAGGAGTTCAGGGAAAGATTCTACCATGTCACTTCATAAAAAGCGTATAAAGAACAAAAAAGAATTCATTCCGCTTGATTGGGAAAGAGCAGAAAAAATAAGAGAAGTTCTTCATTATCTCTACGAAATTAACAAGCTTGTTCCAATCATTGTGGAGGGCAAAAAGGATAAGAAAGCTTTAAGAGACATTGGTTTTGATGGTGAAATAATTACACTGCACAGCGGAAAATCCATATATGAGTTTACTGAAACAATAGCTCAAAAATTTGAAAAGATTGTTTTACTTATTGACTGGGATGAAAAGGGTGAAGAACTTTACTGCAAAGTTGGTGAAAATCTTCAGGGAATGTGGGAAGACTTTGCCTCCATTCGTGAACTTTTAAAATTGCTATGTCAGAAAGAGATTACTGAAATAGAAGAAATTCCATCACTTTTTCAAAGAATTGCAGGACATAGCCTTGATGTAAGACAGTGGGACGAATAGACCTTGGCAAAGAGGGAGAGAAACTGGCAGTTGATTACCTTCTGTCCAGAGGATATAAAATCCTTGAAAAAAACTTTCGCACCCCTATTGGCGAGATAGATATTATAGCAAAGCATGGCGAATATATTGTGATCGTAGAGGTTAAGAGAAGAATGTCGGAGAATTTTGGGAATCCTGAGATAGCAGTGAATTACAGAAAGCAGGAAAAACTTAAAAAATTGGCACTTTTTTATCTAAGTAAACTGGGTAAAGAATATCCTGTAAGATTTGATGTTATAGCCATAAAAGACAAACAGATTGAGCACATTGAGAATGCTTTTTATTGAAATGTATTGATTTTTTTATTCTGAGTTTGCTATTTTTAAACATGCCTGTATTAAGTTTGCCAAAATCAGTAAGAGAACGCCTCGGAGAAGATGCAGCAGAGGCATTCATTGAATTTTTAAAAGAGTTTGAAAAAGAAATAAAAGATGACCTTGCCACAAGAAGAGACATTAAAGAGATTGAAGCAAGAATTAGAGAAGT
>NZ_JBMFOO010000003.1:25771-33470 GCF_049969575.1 Thermodesulfovibrio sp.
GCAAGAATCAAGGAAGTTGAAGCAAATATGGAAGTAAAACTTGCCCGGTTTAAAGTAGAAATAATTAAATGGGTAGCAGGATTTTTAATTGCTCAAACTGCTATTCTTGCTGGTATTTTTGCAGGTCTTCTCAGGTTATTTTTCTGAAAAAATCAGTTTCACTGTTTTATCGCATAAAAAAGCTTCATTGATACAAATCCAAAAATTAAAGGTGTAATCCATGGTGATACAAAGGATGGTAAGATTTTTGAATAGCCCATAAACATAAAGATTGAATATACAAGCCAGTAAACTATTGTTATAATCAAACCTATTCCTACAGTTATAATTCCACTGCCTCCTCTGGTTTTTGAGAAAATAAAACTGAATTTTTCATGAGCACCAAGAGGCAAAGAAATTCCAAGCACCATCATGAAAAATGTTACAAAGTTATATGAAAGCCTTCCACTTATATCTGTATCAATTTTAGGATTGCTCAGTCCCGCTCTTTTAAGTTCTTTTCTTTTCTGAATAAGTTCTAATATTCCTAACTCCTCGATTTTTTTAATATCTTTAAATGTAGCAACAGATATCTTCAAATTAATTGGATAGTCTATTGATTCGGATTTTTCAACTTTGCCAGATAAGAAGTCATAAATCAGGGTATTTTTAAAAATCCAGTGGTTTTCTTTGATTTCTGCCTCCTGAGCATCTATTCTTTTGGTTAAGATATTGTTTTTTATAATAAATGCCTTTACATCCTTTGCCTTTCTCTGTCCTGCTAAATATTCTCCAATTTTTATCACAGTTCCATCCTTGGCTCTGAGAAAAATATCTTTTTGTACAGAATTTTTCCCTTTCATGGTCAATTTTTCAACCATGATATTTAATTTTTTCGTGAATTCTGGCTGAATAAACTCTCCAAATATAAAGCCAAAAATAGAGATGACAATACCTAAAATTAAGAAGGGCTTTAAAATAACTCTTAATTTTCCACCAGAAACAGAAAGAATTAAGAATTCTCTGCTTCTTACACCAACTGAAAATATAAAGAGAGATGTTACAAGGGTGATAAAAGGTATAAGATAAAAAATGTATCTGGGGATGCTGTATAAAGCATATTCAACAAAAAAAGTAGCTGAAGGTTTATAAGGTATAAAATCATCTATTTTTTCAATAAGCCCAACAATTGAGAGAAGAAGAGACATTGAAAAAAGCAGAATTAAAAAAGTTTTTAAAAACTCTTTTATGTAGCTCTTACATACGATATTCATTTTCTTCAGCTCAAACCTGTATTAGAATAATTTTAATGGTCATTTTTTAATCCTGAAATAAATAATGAAAGCTAAAAATCCCATGACTAAAACAGGCATAAGAGAGCCGATTTCTGCTGATGTTTTTCCAGCCTTTGCAACATTTGCTCCGTATATCATGAAAATGTAATAAATTGCAAATATAGCAAGCCCTACTGTAATTCCTCCAATTCTACCACTTTTCCCGACAATAAGACATAATGAAGGAGCTAAAAAAACACTTATAATGCATAAAATAGGTAAAGCCAATCTCTTATAAAGTTCCAGTTTATAATCTATGTTTTTTGAACCTTCAGTAACAATTTTTGAAATAAGTTCAATTAAAGAAAGTTCACTGATTTTTTTTGCTATTGGGTCTATATTTGGAGAAAGCTTGAATATATATTCTTTAAAGATTACTTCATTTAAGGATGTGCCTCTCTTAAAATAGGCTTTCCCGTCTAACAAACTTAAAATTATATCGTCTTTTTCCTTTTTAATAAGTCCTTCCCTGGCAATCACTATTTTTGTCTCTTTTTTTCTCTCATCAAAAATCACCACTTCTTTTAAATGTAAATTGTCAGGTTTTTCTTTTACAAAAATTGTTACATCTTTAAATCCCTGATTAAAAACTCCTTCCTCCAGTCCAAGAGGTGCTCTTTCCACAAGAATATTTAAAATTTTTTCTCTCACAAGGCTTACTCCTGCTGGGGCAAGATAAAAACTCATCAGAGTAGTGAGAAAAAATGCTGCTGTTCCAATGTATAAAGCAGGTTTGAATGCCTTTTTATATGGCATACCGCTTACCATAAATATTGTCATTTCATTGTCTGCCTGAGTTCTTCCATAAGTAAGCAAAACACCAAGAAGCAAAGCCATCGGGATTGTGAAAATAAGTAACTGAGGCTGCAAAAGAATTATGAGCAAAAAAAGGTTTGGTAAATCTATTCCAACAGAGGCAAATATTTTACTTAGTTTAAACAATTTTTCAATTATCAAAACAGCATTTAAAAAGGCTATTGAAAGGACAATGTTCTGAATAAGCTCCCTGGTTAAAGCTCTGTAAATAACTTTCATTAAAAAATGCCTTTTTTAAGAATATCATGAATGTGAATTAAGCCTTTAAGTGTACCATCACTGGCAGGAACAACGAGGCTTGTTATAGAATATTTTTGCATTGTTGAAAGAGCAACTGCTGCAAGTTCTTCTTCATTTATTGTTTTTGGGTTTCTGGTCATAATCTCAGAAACCTTTAATTCAAAGAGTTCCTTACCGTATTTCTGAACACCTCTTCGCACATCGCCATCAGTAATGATTCCAAGAATTTTCATTTTTTCATCAACTATTACAACAACTCCGAGTCTTTTTGATGAAATCTCAAGCACAGCATCAAGCATTACAGTATCAGGATGGGCAACTGGAAGTTCTTCTCCCATGTGCATTAAATCTTTAACTTTTGTGAGCATTTTTCTTCCAAGAGAGCCTCCAGGATGAAATACTGCAAAATCCTCTTTTTTAAATCCATTTCGCATTATTAACGCAACTGCAAGAGCATCTCCCATTGCTAGTGTTACTGTTGTAGATGCAGTTGGAATAAATCCAAATGGACAAGCCTCCTCTTTTACTGATACATCCAGTGTCACATCAGCCTGTCTGGCAAGGGTTGAATTAGGATTTCCTGTGAGAGCAATAATCTTCACATTGAAATATTTAAGATAGGGAATAAGCCTTAAGACTTCCTCTGTTTCACCGCTGTTACTTATGGCAATTACAACATCATCCTCTGTAACCATGCCAAGATCACCGTGACTTGCTTCAGCAGGATGCATGAAAAATGAAGGCGTTCCCGTGGATGCAAGAGTTGCTGCAATTTTTCTTCCCACAAGACCTGACTTGCCCATTCCTGTTACAACAACCCTTCCCTTTGAGTTGTGAATTATCTCAACAGCTTTGAGAAAGTCTTCGTTAATTCTTTCTTTAAGCTCCTGAAGAGATTGTGCTTCAATTGTAAGAACTCTTTTAGCTACATTAATGAGATTTTCCATAAATTTTATTTTAAGTTAGTATGGAATTTATTTGCAAACAAAACCTATTTTTTATCCAGAATTAAAAATAAATCGCCCTCTATAAGATTATCTAAAACTTTAAATTTTCCTGTAAAGGTGGAGGCAAATCTCTGTAACTCTTTTACAGAAAAATAAGTAACACCGATGTCTCTTAATTTTGTTTTTTCATTAAGGCATGTAAGAATGACTCGCTCAGTTGTATGCTGAAAAAGTATTTTCAGGCATCTTTGCATAAGCTCTTTTACATCTTGCACTGCAAGATTGAATACACCAATTGCAACAGTAAGATCAAAAAACTCTGATAATGGTTCATTTTCAATATCCATAGCATGAAATTCAGCTTCAGGATAGTTTTTTCGTGCAAACTCTATGAGCGAAGGATTTATATCTATGCCAGTATAGCGACATCTGACACCCTTTTCCTTCAAAAAGCCGTAAAAATCTCCTTTACCACAGCCAAAATCAAGCAGAGTCTTACCCTCAGGCTCAATTAGTTTAAGAACTGTTTCATATCGGAGCAACTGACCTGTGCGTGTCCATCCCACTGATTCAGGAGAGTTTTTGAAGTGAATTAGTCTTTTCGTAAAAAAATCAATTACATACTCCTTTGCAAGTTCATCCATTTTTTTATGTTATACTAAAAAATGAAGATAATTCCAGCAATTGACCTCAAAGATGGAAAATGTGTAAGACTACTTCAGGGTAAGTTTGATGAAGTGACAGTTTATTATGACAATCCGGAGTTAGCTGCATTACGCTGGCAAGCTGAAGGCGCAGAAGTGCTTCATGTTGTTGATCTTGATGGAGCTAAAGAAGGTAGGCTTATTAATCTTTCATCAATAAAAAAAATCAGAGAAGTTTTCTATGGCACAATAGAAGTTGGTGGAGGAATAAGAAAAATAGAGGACATAGAATTGCTTTTAAATTCAGGAGTTGACAGAGTAATTCTTGGAACACTGTTAGCTCATAATCCTGATTTTGTAAAAGAGGTATGCAAAAGATTCCCGGGCAGAATAATTGCAGGCATTGATGCAAAGGATGGGTTTGTGGCAGTAAAGGGCTGGGTTGAAGTTACAGATCTAAAGGCAACAGAACTTGCCCTTAGAATGCAGGATTACGGAGTCTGGGGAATAATTTATACAGATATATCAAGGGATGGAATGCTTACAGGGCCAAATATAGAGGCAACAGAAGTGCTTGTTGAGGCTGTCACAATCCCTGTCATTGCCTCAGGTGGAGTTTCATCAATTGAAGATATAAAAAGACTTGCAAAAATAAAAAAACTCTGGGGAGTAATAACAGGCAAGGCAATCTATTCAGGTGCAATAAATTTAAAAGAAGCAATTGAGATGGTAAATGCGATTAAGTGAAGAGGTTATATAGATCAGATGTCTTATCGTTTTGGAAAGCTTCAGGAGACAATGGGAAAGGTGCTTAGAAATCTTTTGATTTTGGAGAGCCTATGCTTGCTAAACGCATAATCCCCTGTCTTGATGTTAAGGATGGAAGAGTTGTTAAAGGAGTAAACTTTCTCAATTTAAGGGATGCGGGAGACCCTGTTGAAAATGCTCTTTACTATGAGGAAGAAGAGGCTGATGAGCTTGTATTCCTTGATGTAACAGCATCCCATGAAAAAAGAAAAATAATAATTGATGTTGTTGAAAGAACAGCATCTGTTGTATTCATGCCACTTACTGTAGGTGGTGGCATAAAAACCATTGATGACATAAGAGATCTTCTAAATGCAGGTGCTGATAAAGTTTCAATAAATACAACAGCTGTCCGTGACCCTTACTTTATTCAGAAAGCATCAAGCCGTTTTGGTTCACAGTGCATAGTAATTGCAATAGATGCAAAAAGAGTTGATAAAACATTCAATCCAAAAGCTTATCCACCTGAACAATGGTTTGATGACCCTGAACTCAAGGATGTTCTTTATAATGAAAACTCAAAATTTGTTCTTTCCACTCATGGTGGAAGGCTCATGCGTCCAATTGATGCTATTGCATGGGCAAAGAAAATGGAAGAACTCGGTGCTGGTGAGATTTTACTTACAAGTATGGACAGAGACGGAACTCGTGAAGGTTATGACATAGAGCTTACGAAGGCAATTGCAGAGGCTGTTACAATACCAGTTATTGCCTCAGGAGGCGCAGGCACCTTAGAGCATCTCTATGAAGCCTTTGCCTTTGGCAGAGCAGATGCAGCCCTTGCAGCATCCATATTTCATTTCAGAGAATACTCAATAAGAGAGACAAAGGAGTATTTAAGACAAAAAGGAATCCCGGTAAGAATTTGATTTTTTGATAAAAATATAAAAAAATTTATAAAAAAATAGTTGACTTCCCCAATTTTATTATGGTAAAAATATTTTATGTTAAAAATAATATTGAAACCAATACTTGAAAATGCTCTGATAGTATTGATTTTGATATTTCTTCCCGCTTTGCTATCTGCAGAAGATCTTCTTCAAAAAGGAATTGAGCAATATAAACAGGAAAACTATGAGGAAGCCTTAGGTTTATTAAAAGAAGTTTATAAAACAAAGCCATCAACAACTGCAGCTTTTTATCTCGGACTCACATACAAACAGACTGGAGATTACATAGCTGCAAAGGATTATTTTTTACAAAGCCTTACTGGCAAACCAAAAATAAATGATGCCTATGTTGAGATTTCTGAAGTTTTATATCATCTTGGAGAGCTTGATGAGGCAATAAAGTGGCTTAATGAGGCTGAAAAGGAGTTTGTCATGCCTTCAAGGGTAATGTTTCTCAAGGGCCTTGTTCTTTCAAAAATGGGCAGGCTTGATGATGCAAGAAAAGCCTTTGAAAAAGCAAAATCTATTGATCCAGCACTCACTCAAGCAGCAGATTTACAGATAGCACTTACATATACAGCAGAGAAAAGACCAAAAGAAGCAATGAAAACTCTTGAGAATTTGATAAAGATTGAACCAAAAACTGATATTGCAGAGTTTGCTTCTGATTACCTAACAGCCCTTAAGACAGCATTCAAGCAATGGAGTATAACATTAAGTATGGCATATCAGTATGATGACAATGTTGTATCAAAACCTACAGGAACAATAGGAATTACAGCAGTAGATGAAATTTCAGGGAAAAGAGATTCTGCTATAATAAATACCCTGAGGCTTAGTTATAGAACACTGTCTGAGGGAGATTTATTTTTTACAGGAGAACTAAGTATCTACACAAAAAATTATTTTCATTCTTTCAAATATGACACTACTTTAAGCATGGTTACATTAACTCCTGGATTAAACATCAAAAATGGATTTATAACACTTCCAGTGAGTTACTCCCACATGTGGCTTAATGAGAGAGAATATA
The DNA here is from genome assembly GCF_049969575.1 of Thermodesulfovibrio sp. Taxonomy (NCBI): domain Bacteria; kingdom Pseudomonadati; phylum Nitrospirota; class Thermodesulfovibrionia; order Thermodesulfovibrionales; family Thermodesulfovibrionaceae; genus Thermodesulfovibrio; species Thermodesulfovibrio sp. The sequence goes on from NZ_JBMFOO010000003.1 coordinate 32,462, forward strand.
TGTCATCTTTTTCAATTACTCCAACACTGAGCATTCAGATTTTTCCTGGACACATAGGACAGGTCTTTGTTGGATATGGTAAAAGAGAGATGCTTAAGTACATGGAAGGCTTTGATCCTGATGAAGACAGGGATGGCAATCAATACAGTATTGGAGCTGGATATTTTTATACTTTTAAAGAGAAGGGAGTTTTATATGCAAGATATGACTACACAGTTGATGATACTCAGGGAAGAAACTGGGATAGTGAAGCACACAGAGTTTCTGCCGGGCTCATATATCCTTTCAGTGAAAAATTAAGTCTTCAGATAGCAGCAGACCACACATGGCAGAATTACAAAAATATCAATACACTCACAGGAAGAGGAGTTAGAGGTTTTCCTCAAACAGCAGAAAAAAGAAGGGATAGGATTTATTCATTAACATCTGGAGTTATCTTTGATATTTCAAAAACTTTAAGGGCAAATCTTAACTATTATCACTTAAGAGATGACTCTAATTTTCCCATTTATGATTACAGGAGAAACATTTACACATTTGAGTTAAGCTTTAGCTTTTAAGGAGGATTAGATGTGTGAAAGTAAAATTAAAAAAACTTTCTTTTTTTCATTAATTATATGCCTTTTATTTATTTCTTTAGTCCATGCAGAGGAAGTGGGGAAAATCACTGCACTTCAGGGTAAGGTTGACATATTAAGGGCTGGCAAGCTTCCAGCAGTCCCTGCAAAGATAAATGAGCCTGTTTATTTAAATGACATAATAAGGACAAAGACAGACTCAAGGGCAGAGATAGTATTCAGGGATGGAACTGTTGTAAAGATTGCACCCCGTAGCAGGGTTGACATAAGCGAGTATTTTACTGACGGAGAGAGTCTCAGAGTTACTATAAATGTTCCAAGAGGCAAGGTGGGAGCTGCTGTAGCAGAAAAAAGCATTGAAAAGATAAAGGGTTCACCAAAAGCAAACAGATTTGAGATAAAAACACCAATAGCAGTTGCTGGAGTAAGGG
>NZ_JBMFOO010000003.1:33570-41392 GCF_049969575.1 Thermodesulfovibrio sp.
TTATGGAGATTGGATAACTATAAATACGGTCCCCAAGAATTTTGTTTATTTTCCTGTGCCTGTTATAGACGGTAATAATTATCAGATTGATATTAAAGCAACAGACAGTTATGGTAACACCCGGGAGTGGACCTCTCAAGAAATTCTTCCTCATGAGCATTCCTTTTCAGGAAGTATTGTAACTGATACCTCAGCAAACAGCACAGTAACTGGAAGTGTTGCAGGAGCAACTGGATTTAATAAGGGAGTGGCTAAGCTTACTGTTTCAACTCCTGTTTCTTTTAATTCCGCATTTAGTGCACCAGGAGGTGATAGCTCAAGCGGATACTGGATATTGGGAGGAACTCCCTCTTCTTCCCATTTCAGGCTTCTTACGCCAGATTATCTTTTTACAGGAAGCGGTTATTCTTCAATCACTCTTGAATCTGGTGGTATAAAATCATTGATCACTTATCCATGGATAGAGTTGAAGCCACTTAATTTATCTGCCAGACTTACTGGATACTTTCATCATTATGATGGCACTAAAATAGATGAACTCTCAGGAGTAGATCAGTCCACTATATTTATTGGAAAAACAGGGCAGTTGAACTTACCATCAAGCATAAATGAATCAGTTACATATAATACTGAAAATTACATAGTTGGATATGTTCCTTCTATTATTATCTCTGAACCAATGATGCTATGGGGTAGTTTTCAAAACAACACTGCAAGCAGCCTAAAGCTTAGAGGGTTTTTTGGAGCATTCGCGGAGGATTATTATGCTATCTATGGATTATACATTGGCTCTGACAGTTCTGCAGGAATCATTAAGGGATTACAAGGATCCAATAACTTGTATTATGAGGGTTTCCAAATCTTTTATAGTGAACCTATCATTGCATTAAAAAACAAAACAACTGGTTATTCCATAATGGATACATGGAGTAACTTCATTGAGGGCGTTTATCAGGGATTTTTTACAGGTGATAGCGAAACTCCAACAATATCAAAGCAGGATATATATGCTACATCTTACGGTGCAATTGGTTCAGCAACTCTTTCTCTTAAAAAAGGAAGTCAAATTGAGCCATGGGGTGTTTTTGGAATAGAGCTTGGTGGAACTCACAGCGCAATATCACCAACAGGATTTATAATTGAATTTGGTGGTGATTCATGGGATAACAGAGATGCTAATGCTGATACACCTGATTACTGGGTTGGCTGTATTCCAGATGCAAAGATTTCATCAAATAAAATGTCGGGAACATTCAATGGCAGATTCATGACACCAACTCATTACGGAATACTGGAAGGTAAACTGTTTGGTGATTTTGGTTCAGATAAATGGGTTGGAGTTGTGCTTGGAAGTTATGAGCCTACTGTAGAACTTTCACATTCAATCCATATTAACTCAAGTTACTTAGGTTATAAAATTTATAAAAATGATTTTTCACCAACAAATGCATACATCAATGCATATTTTGGTGGAGACAATTTCTGGAGTTCAGGCTCTGGAAGTCTTTATTCATTAGGAAAGATAATTGACAATGACAATGAAATAAATTTTAGCACAGGCTATTTATATTATACTCCAATTGAATGGTCATCTGACAATAACTATACAAATCACTATACTGGTTACTTAGTAGGAAGAATTGCAAAACACGAAGATCCATTATCAGTTGGTGGCTATAATTATAATTTTAGCTCCTATGTGGCAGGAATATACAATGATTCAACTAACAAAGGAATTTTTATTGGAAATCTCTCAACAGATGGAAGCGGAAATGTGCTCACCTTTGAAAAAAGATTTTTCCTTGAAGGTGAAAATACAGTAAAAGCAGTAACTATTGCTGCAGATTATACAGACGACATGTTTTATTTTCCTTCTTTTAATGATATTGATTTGAATCCTTTTGGAATTAATTTAAGCAAGCAGGAGAGTGTAGTGCATATGTTAGTTAATGAATCTACAAAGGCATGGGAATTTGGGGTAGGAGTTATTGGCATGGGAGGTACATATGATAGTGCTCCTTCAGCTCCATTCGAAATAACGTATTCTGAAGGATTTGGGAGTTACGGAGTATTTGGAGCTATTTTAAAAGGAGATGTATGGGGAAATGATGAACAAAATCGTCAGAATGTAATTCATGGTAAAACCTATGGATATTTTGCAGATCCAGGAACTTATAATGGAGCAACAGGAATATTTGTTGGTGAAACAATGGGAACTTTTGATCCAGCAAATAAATATTGGCAGACAGTGACAGCTGGAGTAGTTCTTGACACATCAAAGTTTTTGGCTATGGCATGTCCTAACGGAACATGCAATACATCAGGAACGGGATTTACAGAGGATCAAGAAAAATTAAGAAAACTTGACATACCTGTTGTTGAAGTTGGACGGGCAAGTTTTAGTGGAAGTGGAAACAATTTAACAGTAAACATGAATGATGTTGTATTCTTTTCAACCCAAACAGGGCAGAAACCAATTTTGTGGTCAACTGCCAGTGTAAGTGGAACCTATACTGCAGATCCAACTCTAAATCAGCCTGTAACCCTTAGTGGAGCATCAGGTTCTGTTATTTTTGCTCCTACACAATGGTCTGGAGGAACTTGGGCAGCAAAAGTGCTGACAGATTCTCCTATAAATCTTTCAGGTGGTTCATACTCAGGTCAAGTTCATATGAAGGGTGCTGCAGGAGGAACATATAGTAGTGGTAGTTTTTCAGGGACAGCATCAGGATATGTAAAATAAGATTATGCCACTTACAGAAATAGTTGCAACAAAGCAGGACATAGCAAATTTAGAGGTAAAGATAGAGAAAGTCAGTTCAGACTTAAAAGTAAAAATAGAAAAAGTTCAGGCAGATTTAGAGGTAAAAATAGAAAGAGTTAGGACAGATCTCATAAGATGAATGTTCATTTTCTGGGCTGGTCAGATTGGTGCTCTTGTTGCAATTCTTGCTTTATTTTTTAAGTAGTTTTCTTTATTTCATTCCAAAGACTATCCATTTCCTGAAGAGTCATGTCTTTTAGATTTTTGCCCTTTTGCTTGGCAATTTTTTCAAGTTTTTTAAATCTTTTCTCAAATTTTCTGTTTGTTTTTCTTAAAGCAGCTTCGGGGTCAATTTTAAGAAAACGGGCGAGATTAACAATACTGAAAAGCAAATCTCCAATTTCTTCTTCTATTCTGTTTTTTTCTTGACAAGCAATTGCTTCTTCAACTTCTTTAACTTCCTCTTTAATTTTTTCAACTACTCCCTGAGCATTATCCCAATCAAATCCAACCTTTGAAACTCTTGACTGAATTTTATATGCTCTCAGCAGTGCTGGCAATGCAAGAGGAATTCCATCAAGAATTGATTCATGAAGCTTTCCCTCTTCCTTTTTTCTTTCATCCCATTGGGCAAGAACTTCTTCTGGAGTTTTGAAATCAGCCTCTGCAAACACATGAGGATGCCTTCTTATCATTTTCTGAATGATTGTCTGTATTACATCATTTATGTCAAAATTACTATTTTGTTTTGCTATCTCACTGTGAAAAACAATCTGAAGGAGTAAATCTCCAAGTTCTTCTTTCATTGCTTTTGAATCTTTGTTTTCAATTGCTTCAATAAGCTCATAGGCTTCTTCAAGAAGATATCGTTTTAAAGTATCATGGGTTTGAACCCTATCCCAGGGGCAGCCTTTTTCAGAGCGAAGAATTTCCATTATTTTGACAAGTTCATCAAATTTTTCACTCAATTGTTTTCTCCAAAATCCAGTAAAAATTTACCCATACTGCCTCATCTCCACAAAGACTGAAGACATTTCTACCTTTTTCGCTGAGTTTAAGGAAATCTTTATCAAAGAAAACATAGTAGATGCTATCAAAGTGTTTTAAAAGCTCTTTTTCTTCAGATTCTTCAAACTCTCTGAAAGCCATGTTTATAATTAAAACTTTCTTTTTTGGAGTTATATTAAGCTCTTTAATCAATTCATTTATTCTTAAAGCAGCCTGGATACCAGTTTTAGTAAAAGTGCTTACTATAAATAAAAGATCAATTTTACTTAAAATGCCCCTGCTTATGTGTTCCATTCCAGCCTCATTATCAACAACAATGTATCTGTAATGTTGTGCAATTTCCTGAAGAATTCTTTTTAAAACATTGTTAACCGCGCAATAACATCCACTTCCTTCAGGTCTTCCCATAACTAAAAGGTCAAAACCCTTTGCTTCTTCAACAACTTTGTTTATTTGAATTTCAAGCCACTCATCAAGACTCATTCCTTCAGGCTTGTTTTTCAATGCATTTTCTCTTACTGAGGCTACTGTTTCCCTGACTTCAACTCCTAAAAGTTCTGGAAGACAATAATTAGGATCCGCATCAACCACTAAAACAGGTCCAAGTTTTTTCTTTGAAAGATACTTTACTGTGAAGGCAGCAAGAGTGCTTTTTCCTACTCCACCTTTTCCAGCAAAAACTATAAAATAACTCATAGCTCTCTCACAATTTTTAATAAATCGCTGAATTTATCAATTATAAAATCAGCCTCTTTTAAAATTTCTCTTTCCCTATATCCGTATGTAACCGCCACTGTCCTAACTCCTGCCTGTTTTCCTGCTATAATGTCAAGTTCACTGTCTCCAACAATTAATGTTTTATCCGTAGTGGTATTGAATTTTTTTATTGTTTCAATAATTGGTTTCGGAGAAGGTTTTCTTTCAGGAAAAAGGTCGCTTCCAGCTACAAAATCAAAATACTGTAAAAGGGCAAGACTTTCAAGTGTTTTAACAGTGAGTTCAGTTAGTTTATTTGAAATTACAGCTTTTTTAATATTTTTTAACTGTGTAAGAGTTTCATGGACTTCAGGATAAACTTTTGAAAAGTCTGCTATGTGTTCTTTATAGTATTTCACAAAACATTCTATCAATTCTTGAACTGGAAGACAGATTTTTTTTGCATCCAGAGCTTTTTCTATAAGACGGTTAACACCTTCTCCAACCATTTTTTTTACTTCCTCCTTTGAAAATCCTGAAATTCTTGATTTTTCAAGACAATAATTCAATGCCTGCGTTATGTCCTCACAGGAGTCCACTAATGTGCCATCTAAGTCAAAAATAATAAGCTCAATCATTTGCTTTTTAGTATAACATGACTTCACATCTTTTATTAAATCGTGCTATAATTTAAACATGGCTCGCATTGATGCTTTTTTCAAATTAATGCTTGAAAACAAAGCAAGTGACCTTCACCTTGTTGCTGGAAGCCAGCCTGTATTAAGAATTCATGGAGAACTTGTGAGGGTTCAGTATAAGGTTCTTGATAATCAGGAACTGAGGTCTCTTCTTTATGAAATCACACCAGAGGAAAAAATCAAAGTATTTGAAGAAACAGGTGATCTTGATTTTGCTCATGAAATCCCTGGTGTTGCTCGTTTTCGTGTGAACTACTTCATGCATAAAGAAGGAATTGGTGCAGCCTTCAGGCATATTCCCAATGAAATAAAAACAATTGATCAACTTGGTTTGCCACAGGTGCTAAAGCGCTTTGCAATGCTTAAGAAAGGAATTGTTCTTGTTACAGGACCTACAGGTTCTGGAAAATCAACAACCTTGGCTGCAATAATTGATTATGCAAATACTAATAGAAAAGAAAGAATAATCACCATTGAAGACCCAATTGAATTTATTCATCCCAACAAAGGATGTGTCATATCTTACAGAGAAGTGGGAACTCATACAGAGTCCTTTGCAAAAGCTCTGAGAGCAGCACTTAGAGAAGACCCTGATATAATTCTTGTGGGTGAAATGCGTGATATTGAGACAATTCAGCTTGCCCTTGAGGCTGCTGCAACTGGTCATTTTGTTCTGAGCACCCTTCATACATCATCGGCAATAAAAACAGTTGATAGAATTATTGATGTCTTCCCTCCTGAGCAGCAGGCACAGGTAAGAACATCACTGAGTGAGTCTTTACAGGCAGTTGTTGCTCAAACTCTTTTAAGAAGAGCTGATGGCCGTGGAAGAGTCGCAGCCTGTGAGATTTTGATTAATACCTATGCTGTTGGAAATCTTATAAGAGAGGGAAAAACTCACCAGATACTTTCAATTATGCAGACAAGTAAAAGCCTAGGTATGCAGACAATGGACGATGCTTTACTACAACTTCTTCAGGAAGGTAAAATCACTGCAGAGGATGCCTATGAAAGGGCAACAGACAAACAAAAGTTTGCAAGATTTCTTAAGGAAGTTCCTCAGGAAGGTATTGGATGAGGAAACAGGAGCTTGACTGGATACTTGATCAAATCTGTGAAAGCTATCCTGAACTTTCAGATATTGTCTTTACAGTTGGAAGGCCCTTTCAGGTGCTTCAGTGGGGTGAATTAAAACCTGTTTATCTTCAAAATGTGCCTATTCAGTTTTTAACCGCCTTTCATACAGAAAGAATAGCTCTTGCATTAATGAATAATCAAAAAAGACTTATTGAAAATCTTCTTAAAGAGGGCTACTGTGATACAAGTTATGCTATAGCAAAAGCAAGATTCAGGGTTAATATTTTTTCTCAAAGAGGCAATTACGCAGCTGTTTTAAGAAAGCTTCCAATGAAAATACCAACAGTTGAGGAATTGAAGCTTCCTCCTATTGTAAAAGAGATTGTAAACGAAAGAATGGGGCTTGTTTTGGTTACAGGAGCAACAGGTTCTGGTAAATCCTCCACTCTTGCAGCAATGCTGGAGATAATCAATGAAACAAGAGCATGCCATGTAATAACTCTTGAAGATCCCGTTGAATTTGTTCATCAGCATAAAAAATCCACCTTCAATCAGAGGGAGCTTGGCATAGATTTTCATAACTTTGCAGACGGACTCAGAGCTGCACTCAGGCAGGCTCCTCATGTAATACTTGTTGGAGAAATTAGAGACAGAGAAACTCTTGAAATTGCAATGCAGGCAGCAGAGACAGGGCATCTTGTGCTTGGCACACTTCATACAACTGATGCAGGACAGACAATCGGAAGAATGATTGGAATGTTTCCGCCACAGGATGAAAACTACATAAGATTGAGGGTTGCAGATACTCTTAAATGGGTTGTTAGCCAGAGGCTTCTTCCAAAAATTGGTGGAGGAAGAATAATAGCCACTGAAGTTATGCGCAAAAATCTCAGAATAAGAGAGTTGATTATAAATGGTGAGACTGCTGAGAAAACCTTTTATGATGTTATTGCTACAAGCGGAGCAGTTGGTATGCATACTTTTGATCAGTCTATTCTTGAACTCTACAGACATGGATTAATTACAGAGGAAACTGCAGTAGCCTATGCATCAAGAAGATCATATGTAATTATGGAAATTGATAAAATGAAAGCAGCACGTGGAGAAAAAACAACAGATATAGAAGGATTAAAACTTGACATTGATTATGGCAAAAAAGTAAAGGGATAAAAAATATGCCAAAGGCCATTGTATGTGAAAAAAATGAGGAAGTACAGAAATTTTTAACTGATTATCTAAAATCAGCAGGATTTGAATGTTTTAGCTTTTCTAATCCCAGAGAAGCTCTCAATGCAATTGAAGATGCGTCCTTAATTGTGATATCAGAAGAATTTAATGAAATAATTGAAGCTATGTCTTCTCTGCCAATGTATCAGAGAAGAGATATTATTGTGATTTTACTGTCTCTATCAATTCCAACAATGGACAGGCTTTCTGCCTTTGCAAAGGGTGTTGACTGCATTGTAAATATCAAAGATTTAAATAATTTTCCAGCAATTTTTAAAAGAGCCTATGTGGAACACCAGAAAACATACAAGCTTTTTAAAGAAACTCTTTCAAAGTTATTTTACTAAACTTT